>JBHLJZ010000001.1:0-112253 GCA_048887165.1 Candidatus Hodarchaeota archaeon
ATTACAGAAAATGGTGATAAGATGGAAAAAAATCATGAAGATAGAATTTTAAAGGAAGAAAGAGAAAGACTTCGAGAGGAATTGGAGGAGATTCAAGAAGGAGTGAAAGAACAATTAAAAGAAATCCAGGATGATATTGAAGAGAAAAATCAAGAATTAAAAGAAGAAAGGGATGAGATGAGAGAGGAATTAGAGCATGATCTAGAAGATTTAAGAATAGAAGAAGAAGATTTGAGACGAGAAATTGTTGAGATTGAGAAAGAATTGGAAAATTTGAATAATTTAAGGAAAGAACATCTGGAGGATTTTCAAAGAAAAATGGATAAACATCGAGAAAAAGTATCAAAAGCAGTTGACAAATTTACAGATAAAGCTAAAAAGAAATTGGAAAAAGCAGAGAGAAAAGCTGCTAAAAGAATTAATATTTCAGTAGATCCAGAGATGAGTGATGATTGGAAAGATTGGGCAGAAGATTTGGGTACATCTGTATCGGAATTAGTAAGAAAATCGATGGAATTTGTAAAGGATAATGTTGGAGATCTTAAAAAACTAAATAAAATTGGCAAAGTCTTTGAACAAATGGGTGGAAACATAGAACTTGCCATAAAAGAATCGGGTTTGGAAGATTTAGGAGAAAAAATCGAGACTGAGTTTGGCAAAAAGAAGGTTAAAGTAGTAATTGATACCAAATCTGAGAAAGAGCGAATAAAGAAAAGAGTTAGCGGATTAATAAAGTTACTTCAATGTTTGCCAATTGAGAAATTAGCCCAAGCTTTGGAAAAATCTAATGAAGATGCAGAAAACTTGGTATATGAATTGGTAGATGATGGTATTAAAGGTACTCTTGAGGAGGGTGTTTTTAAATTCACGAGTCCTTCAGAAGAAGTAATATCAAAACTTAATAAGATAATTGATAAAATGTAACTTACAAAAGGAAATTAGGGAAAAATATAGGAGATTAGGGGATAAAATATGCAAGAAATTGCGAATAAAGATACATTTAGGAGTTATTTCTTTTTTTGGTCGGGTCAACTGTTTTCTCTATTCGGTTCCACGGTGGTGTATTTTGCAATTACCTGGTGGATAACAATTGAGACGGGAAATCCAATATTTTTATCACTAGCATCATTTCTATATATCATTTCGCATGTTATTGTTTTACCTTTTGCAGGAGTTTTATCAGACCGCTTGAATAAGAAGCAACTGATTTTAATTGCTGATTCATCGCAGGTCGTTGCTACACTTGTTTTAATTATCTTATTTACTTTAAATTTAGCGAATCTTTATGCAGTGTTTATAATAATTAGTATTCGTAGCATTTTCCAAGCAATTCATCTACCTACAGTCAATTCTATTACTCCAGCTATGGTTCCTAAAGATAAATTAACGCGTATAAACGGTGTTAATTATTTATTTACTGGTTTAGTTGAGATTACCGCGCCATTTGTTGGGGCAGCTCTATTACTAATACTTTCTGTAAGTGAAGTTTTATGGACAGATTTAATTACTTTTGCGATAGCTTTAATTCCGTTACTGATTATTAGAATACCATCAGTAAATGACGTCAAAGAAAAAATAAAAAAATCTTTTAAAAAGGATTTTAGGATTGGTTTCAGGACATTAAGACTAATACCTGGATTACTTCTTATTCTAATACTCTCTATGTTTCAAAACTTATTGATACGTCCTATTACTACTTTAATGCCGTACTATGTTAATGTTGTTCATTCCGGTGGGGTACTAGATTTAGCAATTATTATGGGATGTATGCAAGGGAGCATGATTGTTGGAGCTGCTATTACTTCAATTAAGAAAAAATGGACTCATCAAATGGGCATGTACTTTTTAGGGCTTATGATTATAAATGTTGGGTATATTTTATTTGCTTTTGTTCCAACAGGGTTAATATTAATGATTGGAATCTCTGCGGTGGTATTTGGGTTCTTTTTTCCCATTGTAAACTCCCTTTATCAAACAATGATCCAAACTACAGTGCCAAAAGACAAAATAGGGAGAATAACTTCCATTGATTTTGCGTTATCTATGGCAATTTCTCCCATTGGAACTTTAGGTTCAGGATTTTTGACTGAATTATTTGGATTACCTAACTTAATTTTCTTTTGTGCTATTACTGCGATGATATTAACCTTGATTGTTTGGAATATTTTCGCAAGAAAAAAATTAGATTATCAGGATGAAAAATTCACTCAAGATATCAATAAAAGTATAGAGGAAAGCATATTGGAGGAGTAAATAATGGAACAAATTGTAAATAAGGAAACATATAGAAGTTATATATATTTTTGGACTGGCCAGTTGTTTTCTTTACTTGGTTCGATGGTCGTATTTTTTGTAATAACGTGGTGGATCGCGGATGTATATGTTAGTGAAGTATTACTTGCTATTGCTTCATTTTTATACATACTTATGATGACACTTTGTATGCCGATTGCTGGCGTTCTTGCTGACAGGATTAATCGTAAGCAATTGATTGTAATTGTAGATTCATTACAGGCTTTTTCCACGTTTTTACTAATAATGTTATTTCAATTTGGGATTGCCAATATATGGATTGTCTTAGTGTTTATTAGTATTCGAAGTGTTTTTCAAGCATTCCATGTACCGACGGTAAATGCGATTATTCCTACCATGGTACCCAAAAATAAATTAACAAGGATTAATGGGATTAATTTTTTATTTACTGGGGTTGTTCAACTTTTTGCACCATTTATAGGAGCACTGTTGTTAATTTTTGTCTCAGTTTATATGATTCTTTGGGTAGATGTTATTACATTTTTCATTGCCTTAATACCATTATTGTTAATATCGATTCCTTCGGTTAATCATGTAAATCACGTTGAGGAAGAAGCAGAAAAGAGTTCTTTTATAAAAGAATTTAAGCTAGGGATTAAAACATTAAAATTTATACCAGGTTTAATAACAATGTTAATCCTAACAATGATACTTAACTTTATGGTAAGACCCTTAGATACCCTTATGCCGTTATTCATAAAGGTGACTCATAGAGGAGGAGCAAGCCTTTTGGCACTTGCAGAAATGGTATTCACAGGTGGAATGATTGCTGGAGCTATAGTCACCTCTGTTAAAAAGAGTTGGAAAAGAAAAATCAGAGCTATTTTTATAAGTCTGGTAGGAGCTATGATTGGCTATATGATATTAGCCTTAGCTCCATCAGGTTCATATCTGATTCTTGCTATAGGGGGAGTGGTTCTAGGATTTAATTTACCAATAATAAACTCAATTTATCAAACATTTTTACAAACTACGGTACCACCTGATAAATTAGGGAGAGTTACTTCAATTGATCATACATTCTCTATGGCAATATCACCTATTGGGTCACTGATTTCAGGACCTTTAGCAGTGATAATAGGCATTCCTTCTTTATTTTTCTTTTGTGCTTTAATCAGTTTAATAAGTACAGTAGCATTCTGGAGTTTTACAGGGATTAGAAAGATAGATATTGATAGTAAAACTGAACTCGAAAAAATTAACGGTCAAATTGAGAGTATTGTAATTTAATTTTTTCTTTTTTTAAAAATTGAAATTAAAAGTTTTAGAGATTTAATTTCTTTTTCCAGAAATTTAACTTTTTAAGAATGTCACTTGCTTCAAATGAAGATAATATTTTGGGTATTGTTTTAAGCGTAGCTATACCTACACTTATTTGATTTAATACACTGGAATAACCTCTCTCTTCAACATAATCATTTCTAAAACGTTCTAAATCAGAAGCTAGTTCAATGCCTGATTTTTTATTAATGTTATTGCGAATCGCATCATATTGTTGAGACAATGAACTTTTTTCTTCAGGTGGAATTTCTATGGAAGGCTGGACAGAAGCTTGTTGTTTGGTTGGAATATGTGGTTTTTGTTCAAGAGGTTCGATTCTTGAGTCATCTTGTGATATAACCGTTGGTTTCACATAAGTCGTAGGTTGCTGAACAGTACTTCGTTTTATATAACTAGGTTCCTTTTTTATTTCTTTTGGTGTTTTAACCCGTTTTTCTAAGGTTTTTGGAGCTATTGATTCAATAAGAGCTTCTAATCCTGCGATCTTTTTACTTTGTATCCATACATCTTCTAAAACAGCAGCAAATAATTTAACATGTTCTTCTAATATTGAACCCATACCCGCAATTTCAATTTCTCCAGTATCACTTTTGGATACAACGCAGACAACTACCTCTTCGAAATCTCTATTTATTGACCATAAATTTTCTCTGGGATAATGTCGAATATCAAAATTAGGGTGTTGATTAATTTGTGCGAGCATTCCCTGATGACTAGGGTTATTCCAATCAAAGTTTGTTGAAATTCTAACATTAATATGTTTTTTAACATTTGAAAGAGAAACTAAGTCTATATCTTCTATTCTAGGTGCTATAATATGGATCCTCATTTTTACACGAGTTACCGCTTCATTGATTTGAGCTCTTACGCCCTCTACACTTCTTACAAACCAAACATCCTTAAAGGTTAGCATAGATGCTGTTTTAGATCTTTCCCAGAATTCAGTCATAGTTTCTTCAGATAAATCTAGCTGGTCAATAATGTTTTTCATTATATCTTTCTCAAGTGTATCATATATTTCTCTCTGGAATAAATCCTTTAACTCATCTATACCAGTTTCAACATCTTTATATACAGTTGAGATCCGACTATCTAGATCCTCTAATGTTTCTTTCAATCTCGTTTGTATGTCTGTTAACGTTGCTCCTAAATCAACACTCATTTCGCCAGCTGCATCTGATATAGTCCCCAACTGTTCTGTTACTTGATCTAAGGTATTTTGAATTGTTTTTACAAACTTTTCCTTGAAATAATCAGTGAGATCATGGAATTGCTCGGAGATTATTTTTCCTACGATTTTTTCAGCCATACTTTTTAGTGCCCCAATTCTAAACTGTTTCTCGAATGATTCAGATATTTCTAACTTAATTTTTTCTAACCGATTTTCGACAACACTAAATTCCTTTACAATCTCTTCAGGTACAATCTCTCTAAGATTAATAATAAATGCTCTTATCTCTTGAAATTTCTTTACATTCTCGAGTTCATTTTCAACTCTTTCAAATTGTGATTTAATTTGATTAGGTAAATTTGTCTTCATCATCTGAATATATTCTCGATATTCACCGAGTTTTCCAAGTTTAGCTGATTGTTCTTCTATTTCTTTAAACTTTAATTGTAGCGTTTCAGGCGTGCTTTGGCGAATTTGCTTTACGATTTCTTTAAATCTAGTAATTTGATTCAACAATGCTGTATAAGGTGGTAACGCAACATAAAAAGGAGTTTTTCCTGGTACTTCCCTAACAAGTCCTTTTTCAAGTAAATTTTTTGCAATTTCAGTGGCTCTCTCATCAGATACGTTAATTAAAAGAGCGATTTCACCAATCATTACCGGACCTCTCCCTGTAAGATGAAAATATGTATCAATTTCATCGTAAGAAAGACCAATAAGTTCTAACACTTGTTTGGTTGACTTAAAGAGATCCTTTTTATTTGTAGGTTCCAATTATTTCACCTTTTATTATTACTTTTTATATACCTGCTCTAATAATTCTAAATGCTTAATCGCGGTATTCTTTCTTAGTCTTTTTTCAGATACATCTTTCCTGATGTTTTCAATTAAATATTCTGGATAAAAAGTATATGCTACTGGATCAGTAAGTAAAAATACCCATTCCATATTGGCATTATCTTTAATTAAAGCGAGTATTTTGTCATCTTCAAGTGATTTTAAAAATGCTCTAATCTCTTCAAAACTCTCTCCTGGACCTTTTGGTATTTTATTTATAGGATAAGCTCTTTCCCTAAAAAGCGTTATAAAATCGTATTTATCGGGGTTTATCATATTTAAAGCTACTTTCAAGTTGTCTTCAAAATTAGGCTCATAATCACTAAAAAATCTTGATACTTCTTCCATATATTTCTTTGCTAACTCGGGAGTAGGAAGGTTCTTTTTTGCATTTTCTATTAAATTTTCTGCTGGAATCCGCATAATAGTAAAATCGGAGAGTAAAAATAAAGTAATATCTGAATCTCCTTCAATCCAATCCTGTTTGATTATATCGGTTTTTACAAACGGGTCTAATGCGATTTCAAGATTCGTTATAAATCTTCCTGTCTTCTCTTCTATAAGACTTCGAAGATCCCCTCTCGAATAAGCTCTTTCTTGTAACATTTCTAAAATAGTCCTTAATCTCTCACTACTGAAAATTTGAGCCATTCTTTGTTCCTTAGAAAGATTCTTTAAGCGTTCTAATAATAATAATGCATCTTTCATATACCCTATTAATTTTTTTCGTATTTCATAGCTCTCACCAACATTATCGGTCATCTTTTGTATATATTGCAAAATTTTTTTGTTTATTTCAGAGATAACCGCTTCACCAAACATTTCAGGATCTTCACCAAGTTCTAACATTAAATTTATCATTAATGGTGTTGTAGATTCCATACCAGTGAAATAGCTAGATACATTTGATTTTGCTTTTTCTAATCTCACTACTACATTCCCTGCCTCTCCAGCACCAGTAATATGAGCATAAAATATTCTCATCATATCATCTAAATCTACTGTTAGATTTTCAGGATAACTGTGATATACTACTAATCCTTGATCCTCAGTCCATTTTGTAATAATAAAACCTTTAGCCATTTTAATTCATTCCTCTTAACTTTCTTTAAACTTAATTTGTTTTTCTTGCTCTAAATTTAAAAATTGTTTTTGAAGGGAAATATTATTTTTAATTATTAAATCACGATTATTAAGCTCAATAATTTTAAGTCTTTTACCCTTTTTGATCTTTTTATTTAACTTTCTTACTCTTCGAACCATCTTAGGGTATTTAAAGTGAACTTGATATAGAACAAAACCAATAATTAAAGCCACTATTCCAGCGGACAAACCTATAATAAGAGGGAATATATTTACTCCTGGTTGTATTATCTCATAAGAAATATAAAGATACACATCATCGATGGAAATTGTTATATTATTATCTAAACCAAAATCATTTGCTATAAAAATTTGAATTGAAAGGCTAATATTAACATCTTTTAAAATTAGGGATGTGATATCAAATCCACCTGTTTTAGCTGCCTCAAAAGTCAGATTGGCAGAAGTTAATAGAATATTTTCTTTATGTGGATTATTATTAATTAAGATTCTCATTTCTGAAAAAGGTGATAAATTAGAAGGCCAAACTTGATCGATTTTATAACTAAATCTTAAATTAGCATCAGTAATTTGAATATTCTCACCACTTATTATATCACCAACTTGATTCCAAGATACCGAACTAAATTTATCAACAATTCTTTCATATGTAAAGGTTAAATTGCATTCATTAACAAATAATGAACTATAGGTATCAGTATCAGTTCCAGAATAATTATCTTCAGAATAAATATCAATTCCAATAGTGATAGTAAAATTCGCATGATCTGGGTCTTTTTCAAACGCAGAATTTAATGCATCAATAATAACTTTATCATCGAAAGCATTAATTAAATGGTCTGAAATTGATAAATTCGCAGGAGTATTTTGTCCTAGAATCTCTGTTTTATAGAGTGCTACAGGATAAGAATTAGAATAATTAATATCTGATATTAGCACATAGAATGTAACGAAATCACCTATAGCATAATATTCAACGACACCATCATCATTACCAGCATCTACATTTGATAAAACTGTAGCATTGAAGATAGCTTCAAGAGACACGGAAGTGATATTATATTGGGACATATCAACAGGCATACTCACATTTTTTCTAAAATGAACACTTGGAAATTGATTCGGATCCTCTGACCAGATATGAGATACATAACATCCATCTATGTTTATTTCGCTAGTGTCAGGAAATAAATATCCTCCATTATTAAATTTTTTCCATCCTTGAGAAGTTGATGAATTAGGTGTACCTTGAATATCATTGAAAGTTTTAATATCCCCTACTATTTTATAATTTGCTTGTCCTCCGCTAATATTAGCGTCTACAGTTGAATTATCACCTTGATCTCCTTTACTATAGAACCAATTTGCTGAAGTAGAAAAATCATTATTGGTTATCCAATTTATCGGTCCAATTTCTTCGTTTGATAAATTAATCTCTTCTTTAAAACTGTTATTTTGTAAATTGAATGAATAAATCTGGAAAATTATTAGTGAAATAATAACCCCTATTATAAGGTATTTATATATATTTTTCACTCTTTATACCTCGCATTTATTTTTCAATTGTATTAGATTGTATCATTTTTGATTTGCTTTCTACTATCCCTAATTTATTGGTTGTTAGCTCTAATATGGAATTTATTAAATCCATCCTTTTATTTAACATTATAGACTTTACTTTTTTCCCTTTTTCAACTTTATTTCTTAACTTTCTGATTTTCCTAACTAAGGGTGGATATTGTAATACTTTAAAATATACAACCATAAAGGAAATTATGGCTACTATTCCTCCTAATAAGCCATAAATTACAAATGATAAATCTTCTCCTATTGTGATGAGTTCTATATATAAATAAACATCATCAAAGGAGATATTATATGTTTCATTTAATTCGAAACTATCCTTAATAAACAACTCAAAAGACATAGAAACATTAACTTCCTTTTCTATGAAATTAGTTATATCATATCCAACCAAACTAGCATTTTGATACTCAGTCGTAAAAGAATTCAACCTTACGGTCCCTTCATCATAAATTTTATCATTTATAGAAAATCTTAATTCTGAGAGAGGAGCAAAAGTAGGCCATAATTTATCGATTTTGTATTTGAAATTAAGATTTGCACTCCTAATTTGAACATTTTCACCACTAATCCCTTCAACTTCTTGATTCCAAGAAATTTTGGTAAATAGATCAATTTTTTTCTCATAAGTAAAATTCAAATCACATGTTTTTATTATTAAAGCATTCCACGTATCGTGATCTCCAGATCCATCGTTATCTTCACAATATATGTCCATTCCTAAGGTAATTGTAAAATTATAGCCATCAGTTTCTAAGATAGAGGATAAAGCAGCTATAAGATCTTGATCATTTACGTAATTTAAATCCCTATCTGTGATATTCAAAATAGCAGGATAAGATGGTGGGTTATATTGACCTAAGTATTCTGATTTAAATTCTCCAACTCTAAAAGAATAACTATTATTTAAGTCAGAGAGCTCAACATAATAAGTAACATCATCTCCAATATCAAATTGATCGGGATCAGCTGGAAAAACATAACTATCATTAGGTGTGTCAACGTTATCGCTAACACTAGCATTGAAAATAACACTTATGGATGCAGACGTGATTTTATAGTCTGACATATCTACAGGCATTGATACATTCTTTTTCCAATGGACGCTTGGATAATTTCTAACTTGACCACCAGCTGCATTTTCATTTAAATAATGATAAACAAAGCAGCCAGAGTCATTTACAACGGCAACATCTGGAAATAGGAAATCACCATTTCTAACTTGTTCCCATCCTAATGAAGTTGATGAGTTTGGTCGTCCAGAAACCCCATTAAATGTTTTTATCTCGCCTAAAACTAGAAAATTAGCTTGATCTGATCCTATGTTAGCATCAATATCGGAAAAATCACCCTCTTCAAGAATAAACCATGGTGATTGAATTGAAGAATTAAATGAAGGATTTTCAAGCCATTGAAATTGTTCTGGTTGTTCGGGTAACAAAAGAAATACCATAATTGGCACAACACCTGATATCAAAAGAAGCCCAATTAGTATTATTTTTTTACTTGCCAAGTTTTCTCCCAATTTTCAGCTAATTTTGTATTGATAGTTTATAATTAAGTAATTATCAAAATTTATAACACAAATATAAATCTATAGTAAAACTATGATTTTATAAACTTTTTTTATAATTATTGAGAAAGTTTCTATTTAAAATTCTAAAATATTGAAGTGATATTCTACAAGTAGTTATTAAAAAGGACTTTTCACAAATCCTCCATCTACTTGTATCACTGTACCAGTAATGTAGTTAGCTTTTTCGGAAGCTAAAAATACAACCAAATTTGCGAGTTCTTCTGGTCTGCCTAATCTCCCCATAGGGATTTTTTCTGTCCATGATTTCATTACCTCTTCTTCAGATTTCCCCGTTTGCTGAACTGTACTATTTATTAATTCTTTCATTCGATCAGTGAGATTAGGTCCAGGACAAACGACATTCACTAAAATATTATCTTGTGCATATTCATTTGCAAGCGTTTTTGCAAAACCAACAACTCCTAACCTTGTAGTATTCGATAAGACTAAATTATTTAAAGGTTGCTTAACAGAAACAGATGTTATTGCAATAATCCTCCCAAATTCTTGCTTTTGCATATAGGGGATCACTAAATCAGTAATTCTAATAAAAGACAATAAGTTAAGGTTAATTGAATTTTTCCAATCATTCTCTGTAATTTTATGGAGTGGAGCAGATGGAGGTCCTCCCGCATTATGAACTAAGATATCAATAGTTCCAAATTCTTTTATTACCTTTTCTACTAATATTTCTATTTGGTCATTATAATTTAAATCGGCAACAAAAGAGATTACTTCATTATTTGCTCCAGAATCTAAACTTTTAATTTCACGTTTAGCATCTTCTAAATTTTCTTCAAAACGACTACATATTATTACATTAGCCCCCTCACGGTAAAATTCCTTTGCGCAAGCTAACCCTAAGCCTTTACTTGACGCTAAAATCAAACTTATCTTACCCTCTAATCCTAAATCCATTTTCATGCACTAAAATGAATAATTTTCTAAATTTATACTAAATAATTACTTACTTAAAATAAATATGCTTGTAAATAGTACATTTCGTATAAAATTCATTGCATCTATGACAGCTTTCTGCTTGATTACAATGATATGAAAGGGTACATTTTATATTGCTTTTTTCTAGTCTTATTCCAACCCTATGTAGTCTTTTTTCAATATCAGGTCTCATATAATGTTCAAATTGAGATTAATATGATTAAATTCAAGAGGAGAAATATTAATTGCTCTGGAAGAGAGCAGAAAATAGTAATTATTTTTTATTTGATTTTTTTTAATCTGGAGTTAACTCGTCCAAATCACTTAAATCTAAACCTGAATCTAAGGTATCAGGAATATCAGATAAAAATTCATCAAGAATTTCTTTCAATTCATCACCGGAGCGCTTAAGAATCAATCGAATTAATCCGATGTTAATTTCTGGATCAGAAATAAGGGTTAACACACCTTTAGGTCCACAGCTCGAAGCAAAAATTTTTCCTCCTGAAAATTCACTTGTAACTATTTCTAAGTCCCCTAATTCAAGATTTTTACCTTGTTCTTCAGACGCACAGAAAACAGCACTTGCTATCGCACCGATACCATCCACGTCAGCGGGAAAATATGAAAATTTCGACACACTTGCAATTGTCAATCCCGTTCTATCGACTAAGATAACCTTCTTTATTCCGCTCTCGGATTTTATTATTTTTGAAAGGATATTGTCAAAACTCTTTGTGTCTAAACTAATAACAATACACCATTCTTCATTTGATTTTTTATATAATATATTAGAATCTTAAGTTTAAAACTGTTATTATTATTAAAAAAGTATATGTATATAAAAATATGTTTTTCCTAAGAATCATCATTTAAAACGTGTGAAAAAAAGGAAAATAATCTTTATTAAAGAAGGTTATTGTCTTTTACTATTTTCTTATAATGATCCCTCTCACGTCTGAGTACCTTTATTTCTTTCTTTAGGTCAAAAAATTCATTTTTAACACTTTCCTTTTCTTCTTCTTTAGATATGATATTTGATCTCAATTCTTTTAATTCAAGTTTTAAATTTGTTATGGAGTCCATATGGATATTTTTTTCGTCCTTTATTTTATCTATTTCTTGTTGTAATTCCTTATTTTTCTTATCCAGTCTTTCTACTTCGGTATTTAATCCTAAATTAACGCTTTTTAAATCTTCAATTTTCTGTAGTAATTTTTCGGCTTCTCCTTCTCTATCCTCAGCCCCTTTCAAGTTTTTTTTCAAATTTTCAATTTCTTTTTCTTTTTCTGATAATTTCTGATCTTTGTTAGATAAATCATCTGCCATTTCTCTTATTTCATCTAATAATTTCGCATTATTTTCATTTAAATCTGCCATTTGTTGGCTCCATTTTTCTAATTTAATGTACTGCTCACTGATTTCGCCTTTAAGTGCTTCAATTTCTTCTTGGTAACTATTCTTTTCTGAAGCTATTTCGGTATATTTTTGGGTAAGTTCTCTAATTTTTCCCGATTTTTCATCTAAAAGATCCTGGAGTTCAGCATTTTTAGTTTTTAGGGTTTCTAATTCAGTATTAAGATCTAACTCCAATGATTCTGTAATTTCTTCACTCTCTACAATTGATTCTCCCTCCTTTTCTTCGATGCTTTCTTGCTCAACCAATTCATTATGCTTAACCTCTATGATAGTCGACTCTCCTTCAATAATCTCTTCCCAATAAGAACTTAATTCTCTATTTTTCAGCATTTCATAGTATTGACCTAAAATATCGTCAAAATTAAGTGCCTCTCTTTTTGGTAATAACTCATGAGCTATTCTTCTTACCATACCTTCAAAATCATTAGTTATATTATCATCATCAGAAACAAAAATAGTGATTGCAAAATCAGGTTTTCCAACATAATGTCGAAATGTAAAACCGGTGTAAAAGCTAGCAACACTTACATCCTCTTTTATCTTCATATCAAGAAAATTAGGTTCCATTTTCCTCTTCATATGTTCATCTGTTAAACTTTGTAAAACTTTGGGAGTCACCGCTAAAAACTCACATATATTACTCGGAAATTGTGTATCTATAAACGGTTCAAAACCTTTTTTAAAGCCTAATATTATTATTCCTTTCAAAACTCACTCACATGAAAGCGTAATAAATAAGAGATGGTACGTTTAATATAGAATTGCTTAATTTATAATTATATGCATTAATAAGATTTAAGTTTTTAAAAGTTAAAGGGAAAAACATTAAATTAAAAAATTTGATTTAAACAATTCATTACCTGCTTATCGTCAGTAGCTAAATAAGACTGTTTAAAAATCGAACTAAAAAATGCACGATCTTGTGGATTAAAATATTTATATCCGAATTTATTCCATTTTCTCTCCTTACTTATTGGTGCTAGGAGAAAAATCTGTTCTTTCACTATATTAGCTAAAATAAGTTGTATTTCTTCTTTTGTATTTGTTTTTAAAGCAGTAAGTAGAACATCATCATTAAATTTATCCCAATTTCCTTTAAATTGTAAGCAATATTTTTTAATGTCAATTTTATTATCTGTAATTAATTTGGCTATTGCCATTATTGTCGTTTCAAAAGCATTTTTGTTAGTTCGTGAAGGATTTGTAATTATAGTGCTTGGTAATTTCTTTCCATCTTTGTTTGTTTGAGGCAAATTATATTCAGGTAAAATTCTTAGTTGATTTAATCCCATTATATTTCTTATATCTTGTAGTGTACCTCCGGTATCAAAAAACTGTTTATTTATTATGTATTTTATTAGTTTCTGAGCATGTATTTCTCCAAAATAAGGATAATCTGAAGCATATAATAGATATTCTGACCAATCTCGATTATCCACTCCAAATTTATTAGTTGATTTAAACCACTTTCTGAAATCCTCAAAGAAATTTCCAGCTCCTTCTCCATGCAACATAGAGAGATCGCCGTATGTGTTCGGTTGAACAATAGCATTGTAAACTTCATGATCTCCAATATTACCTTGAGCAAAGTGCGCAACAATGACTTTAAAATGCGGTAATAATTCAGGATATTGCTGCATTATAATACTTCTTGTTGACTTTACCAATTCTGCAATATCTAAAATCGAACCCCTCCCTCTTGTATCGAAAATTATAGGCATTGAATGACTAGCTGCTTCTATAAGAACATCAACAGCTTTATTTGTCTTTATATCGTCTATCCATCTTTCAGATCGGGGATGTAACTTCAAACCTCTTAAACCTAACTCTTCTCGAGCATAACTTACTTCTCTAACCGCTTTCGAACCCTCCATAGGATCTACTCGAGCATATCCTATTAACTTCATACAAAAAGGAAATCGTGTTGTAAATCGTGAGACATTAATATTGCTTGCTCGATATAGCGCTTCTGGATGTTTATCTCTAAAGACATCTTGAAAAGGAAAAACTACTCCTTGATCAATAAAAGAATAAAATTTCGATTTTTCTTTTAAATCTGAATGCTTTTTTCCAATTTTTTTTAAAGCATTATATAATTTATCTGTAAAGGGATAAGGTGTAAAAGACCATGAAATTCTACCATGTTTTCCATTTATATTAGTTTTAAAGGATTGTTCACCAGTTTTTAACCAATCTGCTTTAATTCTACCCTGAACGTTTCCCCAGAAATCAAACGTTCCAGTTCCTGGAGCTAACGGATTCATCATTGTAGCTCCATCTATATCCTGACCTAAATGTGAGTGAGCATCAATTACAAATATGTGCTCGATTCTAGTCTTTCCGTCTTGTTCAATGGTGGCAGTTAACATTATCTTATCTCTATTTTTTTTTATTAATTTTTTTTCTTAAATTATGTTTTTCTTTATTAACTATTATTAGTCTCTCATTTCTTTTGGGAGAGTTAAAACTCCTGTCAATGGATTATTAATCGGATCTTGACAATATTGAATTGTAAAGTAAATTAAGTCCCATAATATACTTGGGTTCTCTCCATTTTTTAATTTATAATCATATAAGGATAATTGATATTCAGCTTCTGTAATTGGAGGCTCAGCATAGCTTACACTTCCAAAGACAGACTGAAGTATGGGTTTTAAAAATGGAGAATATAGAAATCCTAGTTCTTTTAACTCATCTTTTAGATAGAAGAACATTCTTTGAACTGCCTGCATCATATATCGTACAGGTTGATTTGCGGGTCCCAGGTATTGCTCAGCAAACGCTGGATCATATTGTGCAAGATTTTCTCTCGTTAGATTCGCAGCTGGACGGAATAATGAAATCAAACCTCGTTCTATCGCACCTTTTCGATTCGAAGCTATAGTTTCTGAACCTGCATCCGGTACCCATCTACCATTCTGAAGTAATTTACGGGTTTTATAACACATGGCTTGTAATAAAAGCACAATCCCAATGCGTCGGCAGATCGATATTTGAGCATCACTAATTCGGACTTCAATGGTTCCCCAATCAGTAAAAGGAAAGACATCCTGGAATCGGCCATCCTCTAAGCTTGCTTTCTGAATTACTTGGAGGAAGTAATCGATAGTATTTTGCTCTGAATCAGTTATATATGGTATAAAATGTTTAGGGTCATTATTACTTAACATTGTAGTATTACTTTTTAAACGCAAAGAACGTACACAATTAGGTGCTGTAATTCTATTATTGACGATCTTTACCACATCTGTCGGTTTATTATTGATAATGGGAGAATTGCAAGTTAAAGCAATAATATGTGGAATAAAATTTCTTATCATACAATAAGCTTGAACTTTCTCCAAATCTGATTGAAAAGATCCTAGGTGGCTATGATCTGCTTGACTCAATCCTCTCATATACTCTTTTGTCGCAGGATTTATTCCCGAAGCAATTATATGTAAATCGTTTGGTAAGGTTGTTTTTGCTAACAGGAAAAGAGTAGATGCCCAATATGCTAATTCTTCCACATACTCACATGGAGGTGTAACAAGTTCCAAGATATAGGTAACTGCTGTAACATTGCCATCCCTTGCGAATGTATCAATATCAACTTCTACATTATTGGGTAATCTATATCTTATATCCATTGCATAACCTTTCTCTAAATCTTCACGACCGTATGGTCGTGCAGTGACTTTAGAACGAATATAATCTGGAACTGGATAAAAATCATCTCGTCCTTCATATAGAATCTGATCCATTATTCTGATGGCATCTTTAACAATCTCTCTCATTCGAAAAACCATTTCATCACCAGGTGGATAATTTCCTTGGTCATCTGCAATGATTAGTTCCATTTCGATTCCATGTGTAAAGGGTAATGGAGTCCAATGCTCAATATCAAATAATATTTCTCCCCAGGATCTTTCAGGGATATTAACTTCGCGATAATCTGTACCCAGAAAAAGTTGATCCCTAGACCGATCTATTGGATTGCCTATAGATACTCCTATGGTTTTTGCAGATGCAGTTTTCCCTTTAACTTTCCCTGAGCCCATAAAAGTAGCAAAACTATCGGAGCCACCTTTACTTTTTCCTTTCTTCTTCTTTTTCTTATCTTTTCCCATTAGAGATTTCACTTTTATTTTATCAAGATATTGAATTAAAAAAGTCTTTCAATAAGTTATAGTCATTTATAAACTCATAAGACAACACTAAATTAAAAATCTTAAAATTATATGAATTAAATAGCTCTCTTAAATTATTGGTTGTTTCTCCACCCATGAACGTTGAGTCATCGACTATTAAATTAACTTTGTCTCCTAACTTCTTTTCTATTTTTGATTTTAATAGGTTAGTATCATCAAATTCAGATGATATTATGATGGTAGGTTTCCCTAAATAAGGTATGAAATCCATATTAAAGATATTTAATTGTTTAATAATGTTCCGAGACGGTATAAATTGTCTAAGGGTATTCTTAATTACAGTAAGTTCATCTGCATCATGATTATTTTTTGTTGGATAGATATAGTACGCAATTGATTTATTCGAATTATATTTTAAATCAGAATAAACACGATCTATAAATGGAAAAATACTAAATTCAAAGCTAAATAGCGAGAGAAATAAATTATTAAAATTATAATCTTTCATTAGGAGATTACTGCTAGTATTTCCACCTAATAGACAAAAATTCTTTATCTCGTTAGTAATTTTTGAAGCGTAGACGTTTAGAATATAATATTGAGAAAAAACGATTGTTGGTTCTATTTTTGTTCTAACTTCATCAACCATTTCATATATAACTTTAAATAGATCTTTAGCAATCTTCTCTCTTACCTCATAATTCGGAATTTTTTTTACAACAGAATCAGCGACTTCAGGACAATCTAATTCTGCAAGCATGCAAATAGAATCTTTTAAGAATTCATATATAAGGTTTTCATAATTTTGGTTTGATAGATTTATTTTTTGAGAATTTAAGATGATTTGATTAATTTGGTTAATTATTCTTATTATTTGCTCTTTACCATTACCTTCTTGAATTTTTTTAATAATATTAAATAAGATTTTTACTCTTAGTACTTCATTTTGAACAAGACTAGAAAATTTTAATGCTTGATCATAATTTTTAGTTATTAATTTACTAATTATGTTTACTAAAACTTGATCTTTTACAGAAGAATCTGTAATTAATGATATAATGCCGTTAATTTGAACTGGATCAATATCAACATAATCTAATGCAACTTTTTTTATTACATCATTCTTTCTCTGTTGGTCTGTTAGAGTTTTGATAGTCTGAATACACTTCTCAAAATTGATGGTTGAGTATGCCCTTAAAAGATTATAATAGAATTCTAATTGTTCCTCTTGACTTGATAATCGTAAAGCTGTTTCTAAAGCTTTGTATAAATCATTATTTGATAAATAAGCTTTTGCTATTGTCTTTATTCTATTATTAATTTCAGAGATTTGAAAATTTTCTAAAGAATTGAGCTTTTCGCTCATCAATTTTAGTTCACTTTCTAAGGCTTTAATATCGCTTTTTTTCAAGGAAACAATATAATCATTTCGGTCAAATCCGTTTGTTTCTTCATATCTTAAAAAATCCTTTTTTCCTAAAATTTTCTTAATTTTGCTTTTCTGAACAGTTTCTCTTACTTTTTGAACTTTTACGGTATATTCAACAATTTTTAACCAATAAATGTTAATAGTTAATTTTCCAAAACCATCTGATATAGGGGTTAAAGTCAGGTTAATATCTTTTGTCTCATTGGGACCAAATTTTATCTCTTTTTTAAACTCTTCAGGTTTAATGTCAATATCCATATTTTCTCCTTTAAAAGCAAACCTAAAGTTCTCTTCCTTATTAGAAACACTTGTTGTTTGGAATGAGACGACGTTATCAACATTTGGAATTAATAAATGTTGAGGAAATTTCGTTACTTTCAAAGATATGGCATTATTATTAGGTGTGGTGGACATAATATCGGAAAAAGTTACTTATTGTTATTCAATATTATTAAGCATTTCAGATAATTATTTCGGTTCAAACAGTTCTAAAAAACCGGGATAATTCCTTAATAAATTCAATATAAAACTTATTAATTTTAAACTTTTACTTTAAAAAAGAAGCTATTTACCTTTCCTTCTCTTTCTTTGTGCATAATCTAGCAAATCTTCAATTATCATTTCTCTATTATAATCTGGCCATAAGTCCTTTCGAAATTTAAATTCAGCATATGAAGAATCCCATAATAGGAAACCTGAAATCCTAGCTCCATCTTCCATCCCTGTTCTTATTATATAATCTACTTCAGGAAAATCATGAGTATAAAGGTATTTCTTGATTAAATTCCGATCAACATCATCAACTTTAATTTTGTCTTTTATAATATCTTTAACTGCGTCTACGATTTCATCTTGTCCATCATACATTATACATAAATTAATAAAATTCCGATCATGATCTTTAGTAAATTCAATTAGTTCATTTATCTTATCCTGAACTATTGTAGGAAGTAAGTGAATTCTTCCAATAACTTTAAAATTAACTTTCTCTTCTTTAACAGTTGATTCTTTTATAACTGTATCAACAGCATCTAGAATAATTTTAAAAATATAGATTATCTCCTCCTCGCTCCTCTTTCTTACATTTTCAAGCGATAATGCATAAATACTCAGATAATGAATTCCAGCGTCAAAAAAATCAAATAACCTTTTCTTTAAATTTTCATATCCGATTAAATGGCCAACATTTACATTAAGGAGATTTTTTACTGCCCAACGGCGATTTCCGTCTAGGATTAGACCAATATGCTTAGGTAATTTACTTTTTGGTATGTCTTTTAATTCTTCCAAGACTTATTGACCTATAAATAAATTTTATATTTTTACTACACTTAAGAATATGATAGATAAGATTTATAAATATTTATTTTAAATTTGATTTAATTTATAGAATGAAGATTAACACCTTTAAGAGTATGAATAGTTAAAATTATTAATATAAAGATAAGTTTTAAATAGAATCTTGGGTGTTGTTTACAGAAACAACATTTAGTAAAATATTTGTTTACTCAAATAAATAGTAACTTAATTAATTGTAATTGAAAAGTTCATAAAAAAATGAGATTGTAAAGAGCCTATAAAGATGATACCGAACGATTTCTTATTCAGTAATATCGGCATCGATTCAGTGGGCTTCTCAGCCCCTCGATACTACATAAAGCTAAAGGATCTAGCTAAAGAGCGAAAGATTGACCCTTATAAATATAAGAAAGGTTTAATGTCAATAGAAATGAGAGTCCCTGAAGTAGATGAGGATGTTGTCTCTTTGGGATTAAAAGCAGGTTATCAAGCTCTATTGAAAGGTGGTATCTCTCCTAAAAGTATTGATGCAATATTTGTTGGAACTGAAACAATTACCTATAGTGTAAAGAGTATTTCAAATATTTTTGCTCAATTATTAAATATTTCGACTAATTCTTTTACCCAGGACATTTATAATGCCTGTGCTGGCGGTACATTAGCAATTCTCAATGCGATTGCTTTAATAGAAAAAGAGATTATAAATAAGGCATTAATTATTAGCACTGATATTGCTTCTTACCGTATAGGAACTCCAAGTGAGCCTACACAGGGTTCAGGAGCGACTGCTTTAGTTATCTCAAAAAATCCTAGAGTTGCAGTTTTTAGTGAGAAATTTGGAAAAATTTCAGGAAATGTAGATGATTTTTTCAGACCTGCCTATGAAAAAGATGCAAAAGCTTTTGGTCATTATTCCGTTGATACATATCTTAATTTTCAATTACAAGCTTATGATGATTTGATCAGGAATATTGGAGATTTTCATGCTGATTTTTATACATTTCACGCACCATTCTCAAAATTACCAATAAAATGTATGCAACAAATAATTCAAAAGCGTTGGATAAAACATATAAACAACCTACCAAGATTAAAGAAAAATCAAATTACCTCTTCACTTCTAAAAAAGCTAGACTATTTTATGCATGATCTTACAGTCTTACCAGAATGGTTATATTTAAAACTCAGAGAACGAGGATATTCTTCCGAAACTTTAGAGAAATTATCTCATATATTAGTGAGAAATATTAAAGGAAAAGTATTACCTCAATTGAGAGTACCTTCACATTTTGGCAATATGTACAATGCTTCAATTTGGGCACAATTAATCTATATTTTAGAGCAATATGCACGCGCAGATGATACAATTTATTTCGGTTCATATGGCTCAGGAGCGACTTGTATTTCTGGTTTATTAAAAGTTGAAGAGGGATTTAAGAGCGTAGTAGATAAACCTCCCAAGATAAATGATTTTATAGAATATAAAGAACGTAAAAGTGTTCAAGAGTATGAATCAATTAAGTCTGGCAAATCAACCATTAAACCAGTTTTAGGTAAAATAGTTGAACATGAAAAAAACAATAAAAGAGGATTTACACTTCATTTTTGTGATGAGGGTTGTATTATTCCTAATATTGAAGGATTAAATCGTTGTCCTAAAGGCCATACAGGTTTTCATGAGAAATTTTTTCCTCTCTTTGCGGTATTAGAATCTAAACCAATAGAATCAGAAGTTAATAATGGTTTAAAACATTTACGTGATGGTTTTGTAAGAATAGCATATAATGTTGAAGAAGGAACTCCACTGGAATATGAAATAAGGCGAATAGAAAATGGGGATGAAAAAAATTATAACGCTATTGGTTTGTTAAATTGGACTCCTGTCTATATTCCTGTTCAAAATATTTATTAAAGTTTCATTTTTAAATTTATGGTTAATAATGTCATTTTATATCCCTAATTCACTTATCAACCAATTGTCTCAGGACTATGATGAAGTTCGTCAGGTCCTAGTGAAAAAAGGATATAGGTTTGATGATCTTCCAACTCAAATAAGAGGTAAAAATGAAATTGGTGAAGCTTTTACTATTGCCTATCCGATTCAGGGAGTATTGAAATACCATGGTTTAACTGATCCTATTAATAAAATCGCATACTTTCCAAGTATTTCTTTAAACAATAACTGCCTTTTTACTGTATCATACTTGAACTTTAGTGAAGATCTCAAAGAAGATAGAGCTTATTTAAATGGAAAACAATTATTTGGATCAGAATTAAATCGAGTTAAAGTCGCTTTGGATTATATTCGCAATTATTCTAGTATAAAAACTAATGCTGTTCTGATCTCTAGAAATTTTTCCAATTTAGAGGAATCAAATGAAATTGGAAAAGGTTTAGGAACCTCTGCTTCTGGCTCTGCAGCACTAGCTTTAGCAGCATTCTCTATCCTCTATAATAATGATCCTTATTATTTGAATAATCAAAGATTAATAAGTATAGCTTCAAGATATCTCTCTGGATCGGGTTGCCGGAGTGCTTCTGGAGGTTTCTCACTCTGGTTAAGTCATCCAGAGATTGATCCACTTCAAAGTTTTGCTATACGATTAGATAGAAAAGAACATCAATCATTTATAAACAACATATCCCTTTTAACAATTCCAATAAAATCGGAGATTACGACAAGTCACGCCCATTCACTTGCCCCAAAATCTCTTTTTTTCCAATCTTGGTTAAAAAAAAGAAAGGAATTAATATTTGAATTCATAGACGCATTAGATTATAAAGATTTAAATAAAATAGGAGGATTAGCCGAATATGATACTTTATGTTTACATGCAGTTACAATGACTGCCTCCTCCAATCAAAATATTATTGCTTGGAACCCCGATACCTTAAAAGTGATGCTTAAGATTCGTGAATTACGTGATAATGGTTATTGTGTATATTTCTCAATAGATACTGGTCCATCTGTAGTTGTAATAACTAAGCAAAATGAGAAGAAAGAAATTTATAATGCAATTAAAACCATTATTCCTCAGTATAATATACTAGATGGTAATATTGGAGGGCCATGTAAATTATTAAGTCCAAATTCACCAGAAGCAAAAAAATTAGAAAAAGATATAAACAAATTTAAAACTTAATTTAACGTGATAATAGAAATGAGTGAATTCCATTCAGATATCTCCGGATTTTATAAATTATCAATAGAAGAAAGACAACTTTTACTATCTAAGCTTTTAAAGCTCGATCAAGAAGATTTAAAATTATTAAAAAATTTCGGTTATTTTAATCCTTCCCAGATGGATACTTTAATTGAGAATGTAGTTGGAAGTTATCAATTACCTTTTGGCCTTGCATTTAATTTTATAGTCAATAATAAAGAGTATGTTATTCCAATGGTAATAGAAGAACCTTCTGTTGTTGCAGCTGCTTCAAACGCAGCTAAAATGGCTAGAAAGCACGGGGGTTTTCACTCTGGAAAAGTTAAACCAATTATGATCTCCCAAATACAATTAATTCAATTAAATGATATTAAAACTACTAAGGAATTATTAATAAAAAATAAAGAAGAAATCTTAAACTTAGCAAACGAACAAGATCCCCTTTTAACACAATTAGGTGGTGGTGCTCAAGATATAGAATTTAGAGAAATTTCTACTAAAAAAGGGGAAATGTTAATCCTCCACCTTTTAGTAAACGTCTTAGATGCGATGGGTGCTAATGTTGTAAATTCTATGGCTGAATCTGTAACTTCTTACATTGAAGATATAACTGGTGGTAAAATTAATCTTAGGATTGTATCGAATCTGGCTACACATCGAATAGCACAGTGTAGTGCTGTATTTGACAAAAAATTATTGGGTGGTGAAGAGATAGTAGAAGGTATTTTATCCGCTTATGAATTTGCTCTTGCAGATCCGTATAGAGCAACCACCCACAATAAAGGAATAATGAACGGTATTGTGGCTTTAACTTTAGCAACTGGTAACGACACTAGAGCTATAGAAGCAGGAGCTCATGCATATGCATCTTTAAAAGGAAAATATGAGCCATTAACAAATTATAGAGTAGATACAGAAGGAAATCTCGTGGGTGAAATAGAAATCCCACTTGCTCTTGGAATAATCGGTGGAATGACTAAAATTCATCCAATGGCACGTTTAGCATTAAAAATTTTGAATGTCCAAAGCGCTGAAGAACTATCACAAGTTGCCGCCGCTTTAGGTTTAGCTCAGAATGTAGCTGCTTTAAGAGCTTTAGCAGCTGAAGGAATACAAGAAGGACATATGAAATTACATTCTCGAAATATCGCAAAAATTGCAGGGGTTCCAGAGGAATTAATAGAAAAAGTTGCAAAAAAGTTAGTTGAAGATAAAAAAATTCGGGTAGATTACGCAAAATTAATCTTACAAAAGATAAAGGAAGGTGAAAAACTTTAGTTTTATAAAAAGTGTTTCTGTAACTCTTCTAATAAAACCCAATTTATTGAGAAATCAATTATAATAAAGAACATATTAAGATGAATTTTATGGGATTTAGAGAATATTTAAAAAAAATTGATGAACTAGGGCTTCTTCGAAAAGTGGATGTTGAAGTTTCAAAAAAACTAGAAATTTCTGGAATCTTAAAGGAAATGGAGCCAACACAAGTAATATTTAACAATATAAAGGAATCAAGATATAGGGTTGCCGGGAATATTTTCTGTACTAAAGATGTAATTGCTTCATATTTTGGAGTGTCTCCTTCAGATCTCATCCCGATGCTTTCCAGGGCGATTAATGATCGTTCAGAACCAGGAATCGTGTCCAAGGCGCCCTGTCAAGAAATAATTGAATCAGGAGTAGATTTAGATAAATTACCAATTTTGTTCCATTGTGAGAAAGATGGTGGAAATTATATTAGTTCCGCTGTAGTTGTTGCTAGAGATCCTGATTATGGTCAAAATTTGGATTTTCACCGCGCAATGCAATTCTCTAAAGAGAAATTTTCAACTCGAGTAGTTAGAGGTCGTCATTTTCATCAATTTTTAGAGAGGAATGATGAATTAGATGTTGCATTTTGCATAGGGAATACACCTAACGTTCTAATCGCAGGAGCAACATCAGTTGATATTGGAATTGATGAATTACATATTGCAAACGCGTTAGAACCAATTAATGTCATTAAAGCAAATTCAGTAGATCTATTAATTCCTGCAGAAGCAGAATTTGTCTTAGAAGGACGAGTATACTTAGAAGAAAAACACGCTGAAGGTCCTTTTGTCGATTTAACAGAAACTTATGATGTAGTTAGAGAAGAACCGATTTTTGAAGTCAAAAGGATTACTCATAGAAAAGATGCCATTTGGCAAGCATTATTACCTGGTGCACTTGAACATAAAATATTGATGGGAATGCCTCGGGAACCTACTATCTTCAAAAAAGTAAATGAATTGGGTGTTAAATGCTTAGATGTAAATGTGAATCCTGGTGGATGCTCTTGGTTACATGCCATCATCCAAATCGAGAAAAAATCAGAAGAGGATGGTAATAAAGCAATAGAAGGTGCTTTTGCTGGCCATACTAGTTGTAAACACGTATTCATTGTTGATAAGGATATTGATATTTATAATCCTCTTTCTGTAGAATGGGCTATGGCAACTCGATTTCAAGGAGATACCAGAATGATTATTAAAGATAAAGAACCGGGAAGTAGTTTAGATCCTAGTGCTGAACCCGGTACAAAAATGACTACAAAAATTGGATTTGATTTAACTAAACCACTTGAGGTTAAAGGAAAAAGCTTTGATATAGCAGAGTTTCCTAAAGTGGATATAAATAAATATTTTTAAAATTAGGAGTAAAAAGTAATGAAATTAACTTCTGAAGAACAGGATATGCTCAATGGTAAATATGGACGAGCTGCTCAGAAATCTATGGAAATTTTGAACATTCTTGGTGAAATTTTTGATGCTAAACGCATGGTTGAAGTTTATGGAGTTCAGATAGCAGGAGTTTCCTATGACAATCTAAGTGAAGCAGGATTAGAATTCTTAAATGAGATGGCAGAGGATGGCAAAGTTAGAGTATTAACAACTTTAAATCCTGCAGGAATGGATCGTGAAAATTGGCAAGCACTGGGAATAGATGAGGAATTTGCTAAAAATCAAAATCGCGCAATTGATGCATTTGCTAAAATGGGTATTATTACTACATGTTCATGTACACCATATTTAATTGGAAATACCCCACATTATGGACAGCATATTGCATGGGCTGAGAGCAGTGCTGTATGTTATTCAAACTCAGTCATTGGTGCTCGTTCTAATCGTGAGGGAGGACCAAGTGCTTTAGCATCTGCCATAATAGGAAAGACACCTGAGTATGGTTATCATTTAGATGAAAATCGTCATGGTCAGGTTTTAATAAAAGTAAAAACTCCAGTAAAAGGTACTGACGAATTTGGTGTATTAGGAAAAATCATTGGGGATAAATTAGTCGAATTAGGAAAAAAAGTACCTTATATTGTAGGGATTCCTTCTGCTACTATTGAAGAACTTAAGTCATTTTGTGCATCTATTGCTACTTATGGAGGAGTAGCACTGTTTCATATGGAAGGAATAACTCCAGAGTATGATAAATATCCAAAACCAAGTGAAATAACTCTTGAAATTAACCATAACGATATGTTAAAAGCTAAAGATGAACTTATTGATGATGATCTTGAAATAGATTTTGTAAGTATTGGTTGTCCTCACGCTTCAATTCATGAGATTGCAGAAATTGCGAGTCTATTAGAAGGAAAAAAAGTGAAGAAAGAATTTTGGATCACTACTGCCAGACCTATTAAAAAAATTGCCGATGAAGCGGGGTATTCTAAAATAATTGAAGACGCTGGAGCAAAATTTGCGGCTGATACATGCTGTGTAGTGGCTCCAATTAAAGGACGTTTTAAAGGAATTATGGTAGATTCAGCTAAAGCATGTTATTATGGCCGTGCTAAGAATAAGTTTAAAGTAAAAATAGGAACAATTGAGGAATGCGTTAACGAGGCGATAATATGAAGTTAATAGGAAGAAAAATTTACAAAGGGACTATTGAGGCTGAAGCAATCGTTACTAAAGAAGGTATTTCCTTTTATGGAGGTGTTGACCCTGATACTGGTAAAATTGTTGAAGTTGGACATGAACTTGAAGGACAAACCATAACTGGAAAAGTTTTGGTATTTCCTACGGGTAAAGGTTCTACAGTTGGGTCTTATACAATGTATAGAATGATGAAAAATAACACTGCTCCAGCAGCAATTATTAATGAACAAATCGATACAATCATTGCAGTGGGTTGTATTATTAGTGAAATTCCTTGTGTAGACCAAATTGATATTAATAATATTAAGACGGGTCAGAAAGTTATTGTTAATGGTTCAGAAGGAACTGTAAAGGTGAAATAAATGGCTATTGGAAAAGGATTTGGGAAGACTATATTATTTGGCGAATTTTAAATCCTATTTCAGGAATAAACGCTATCACTTCGTTGTTTATGGTCTTCCAGCAATTGCATCTGCTTTGGGATCAATTACGACTGCAGAAATTAAAATTGTAGAGGGAAAGGGTTGGACTGTCAATGATCAAAGACCTGCTACACCTGGCTACAAAAAAAAGAAATATGATGAGGCAATGCAGTCAGTTAGAAATGTTATCAATCACTTAAATATAAATACAGATAATCAGAAGCTTGAAATTACTTTTGCTGGTGATTTAATTGCTGCAAGTGGGGTTGGTGCTTCTGCTGCTCAATGCACATCGCTAGCTCGTGCTCTCAATAATACATTTAATCTTGGTTTGGATGATGAAAAGGTAAATGAAGCTGCTTATGAAGGCGAGAAAGCGTATCATGGAACACCCTCAGGGATTGATAATACGGCTTCTACTTATGGTGGTTTAATTTGGTTTGTTAAAAACTTAAAAGGCGGAAAAAATACGATGGATCTCTTACAATCACCAAAAAAAATGCCATTAGTAATCGCGAATTCAGGGTTAACTGCCTCAACTGCAGAGGTAGTTGCTGATGTTAGTCGTCTAAAAGAAAAACATCCTAATAAATTTAAAAATATTTTTAATGAATATGAAAAATTGGCAAATGACGCCAGAAAAGCCCTACTTAAAGGAGATATTATTAATGTAGGTGATTTAATGAATCAAAATCATAAACTACTCCAAGAAATTACGGTCTCTGGAGAAATTAATGATATATTAGCCGAATTAGCCTTAAAATATGGAGCTCTTGGAGCTAAAATGACGGGAACAGGACGAGGCGGTTTGGTTATTGCTTTAGTCGAAAATGAAAAAATACAAGAAAAGATTGCACTATCTTTTGAGAAAGCAGGATATGATGCCTGGAAAACAATGATAGGATAAGAGAGTATTGAAATTGATAAATAGGAATGAAGTAATTCTATTAAAATTAGGTGGGAGCCTTTTAACTGATAAAAATAAACCTTTTTCGATTAGAGAAAAGGTTATAGAAAATTCAATTTATCAAATTATTCAAAGCAAGCAAAATCTCATTTTAATTCATGGGGGAGGATCTTTTGGCCATCCAATAGCCAAAAGGTATAGTATTTCTAAGGGTTATAATAAATCTATAGAAAACCAAGTTTTAGGCCTTTCAGAAACCCATGAAGCTATGAATAAGTTAAACACGTTAATAGTTAACAAGTTTTTAGAGAAGAAATATCCTGTGATTCCATTCCAAACTTCAAGTATTTTTTTTAAGGATTCTCAAAAAATATCGGTTAAGTCGATAGAAGTCATTGAAGCCGCACTTGATATTGGCTTGTTACCTATTTTATATGGAGATATTATTTTTGATTCAAATGGTTCTTTTTCAATTATTTCTGGAGATCAAATAATACTTGAAATATGCCAAAAATTACAGCGATATTTTGTATCGAAAGTCATATTCGCAATTGAAAAAGATGGAATCTTTATACAGAGCGATAATAAAGATAAAAGCAGAGTGAAATTAGCTTCTGAACTTACTTCTGAACAATTAGATCACTTAATACTAGCTAATTTAGGTGACAAAATTGATGTTACTGGGGGTATAAAAGGAAAAATTGATATTATTAAAAAAATTTGTATTAAAAATATACCTGTTCAAATTATAAACGGATTAAAAGAGGATTATATTATGAATGCCTTAAATTCTAAAGAAGTAGTTAGTACAAAAATAAGTTCAAAAAGGGATAAAGTTGAAGATATTAAAGAAAGAAAATTTGACCATTTAAAAATCCCGCTAGAATTTGATGTACAACATTCTGAAAATTACTTTAAAGATATTAGACTATTACACCATCCATTTCCCGAAATAAATTTCGGAGAGATTGATCTTTCTACTAAATTTTTTAATAAAATGATCTCCGCTCCTATTTGTATTGCTGCTATAACTGGTGGGCATCCTTTATCTAGAGATATCAACGAAATTTTAGCAAAAGCAGCTCAGAAAGAAAATATTATAATGAGTGTAGGAAGTCAGCGTGCGGGATTAACTGATTCTTCAACAATTGAATCTTTCAGAGTTGTTAGGAGGTTTGCACCAAATATACCAATAATTGGAAATATCGGTGTTGGTCAGATTAGTGATTCTAGTTTCGATATTAAAAATTTTGAGAAGTGTATTGAGATGGTAAATGCTGATATTATGGCTATTCATTTTAATGCTTTACATGAACTTGTTCAAGATAAAGGAGATATTTCCTATAAGCATTTCCGAAAAAATTTTGAAAAAATCAGAGCCAACTATGACCTTCCTATAATTGCTAAAGAAGTGGGGACAGGCTTTAATCAAGATGGTGCTTTGGTATTAGATGAACTTGGTTTTGATGGATTTGACGTTGGAGGAACTGGAGGAACTAGTTTTGCTGCCATAGAATCGAAGCGCAATAATTTTGATAATGAAAAATATTCAAGAAATCCCGCAGATGCTTTTAGAGAATGGGGGATTCCTACTCCAATTAGTATAATAAATGTAAGAAAAGTATCTCAAAAGATTATTATTGCTACAGGTGGATTAAAAACCGGAATAGATATTGCTAAATCAATAGCGTTAGGAGCAGATATAAGCGGTTTCGCATACAAATTCTTATTATCTGCTTGGGATGATCTTAAAAACCATAGAATTGACAATACTATTAAGGAAATTAAAACGTTAAAAAATGAATTACAGTCAAGTTTATGGTTAATGAATCTCAAAAATATTAGTGAATTAAAAGGTAATAAGAAAAAGTATGTAATTCTAGGAAGACTATTCCAATGGTTAAACCAATAAATATTTTTTACAATTTTTCTAAATTAAAAATTTTAAAAAATTGTACTTCTATCGCTCTTCTCTCCACCTTTTTATTCCACTATCAATACCAAGGTGATCTAAAATTCTACCTATAAAGTATTCATTTATCTCATTGATATTTTTAGGTTTTATATAATATGCAGGAATGGGAGGAGCAATTATGACCCCAAGTCTAGCAAGTTTAAGCATATTCTCAAGGTGAATTACGCTAAAAGGGCTCTCTCTCACCACAAGGATTAATTTTCTATTCTCTTTAATCATTACATCCGCCGCTCTGGTAATTAAGTTATCTGCATAACCATTTGCTACTGCAGCCAAAGTTTTCATTGAACAGGGAACAATAATCATCGCGTTTATTTTATAAGATCCACTCGCAGGTGCTGCGGTTAAGTCACCAACATCATAATTTTTAGTTGCTAAACTACGTATTTCTTTGATTTCATAATCCGTTTCAGTCAAAATAAGTTTTTCAGCTACATTTGATATAATTAATTCAGTACTAATTCCTTTATTTTTCAATTGTTCCAATAATTTGATTGCAATAATTATACCTGAAGCACCTGTTATAGCAATTAACACTTAGATCTTTCACCGTTAATGTTTGAATTTTATTATTTCTAAATATTATTTAAAAATTCCTATTTTTTACAAAATTCAATAAGTCTTCAAAAAATTCTAGTTCTGAGCTGTTAATTACTGGTTTTAACTTATCAAGGGCATCTTTTGCTTCCTTGTAATAAATATTTGCTAATAATTTGCTTGAATTGATTACATCTGCCTTTTGAAATAGATTTTTTATCTCTTGAACTTCATTATCAGTGATGTTAGGATTCTCAATTAATTGATCGAGGCGATCGATATCGTTCTTGTTTAACTTATTATACGCTCCTATTAATAAGCAAGTTTTTTTCCCTTCTCTAATATCTCCATCAGTGGGTTTACCAGTAACTTTTTCGTCTCCAAAAGTCCCCAATATGTCATCAATTATTTGAAAAATAATTCCCAAATTAATTCCATAAGTAGATAAAATCGAACTATATTCTTTATCAACATTAGCATAATTAGCTCCTATTAAAATCGATTTTTCTAGTAAAGCTCCTGTCTTCAACGAGATCATTTCAATATAATCTTCAATTTTTAGTATCTTTTGATTAACCATGTCTGTTTCAATCAATACACCGTTAGCAATATCCATAAAAGCATTTTCATAATATTTTATTGCATTTAAATTCAGTTCTTTATCAAAATCATTGAAGAAATAAGCTTCTAATCCAAGAAGAAAAGCAGAATCTCCCCCAACTATCCCCATTGAATTCCCAAAATCAATGCTATTCATTTTTTTTAAGTTATAGTTTTTGTGATAATTTTGGAACCTAAAATGGAAAGCAGGATTTCCTCTTCGAAAATTATCTTTATCTATAATGTCATCATGAATTAAAGAAGCATTATGAAGAAATTCAACACCCACACTAGGAAATACTATTTTATCGTCTCTCTTTTTATTAAATGCATTATATGTAGCAATGCATAGTAAAGGGCGAATTCTTTTTCCTCCTGATAAAAAATACGCTTTTAATTCTCTGTAATATGTTTTTAAAAATTCATTCTTAACTTCATTTAATTTTTTATCATATATTGACTCTATTGCTTGATTTATTTTTGAAATATAAGTTTTCGCATACTCAGTAAATTTCATTTATAATTTCCTCCTATTAGATTAATTTTCTCATAATGATTTCAGAGCTGCGATGATTTTCCCAAAGTGATAAAAATTTCTTTAATGTCTCATCATTTTGAAAAATTCGATCTCGCGCCAATCTTTTAGCTTTTAGTATTTTTAAAAATTTCCTATCTAAACTTCTTTCATATTGGATACCTAATTTATCGAGTTTTTCTTTCTTTTCGCACGCAATAATGGATTCAATAGCAAATTGACCTGATAACATGGCATAGGGTATCCCTTTTCCACTTATAGGATCAACAATTCCGCCAGCATCCCCAACTGCAAAAACATTCTCTTCATAAAGCTTTGGTCTCAAACCTACAGGGATTAAATGTGGTTGGAAGATCTCTTCTGTTGAATTATATAACGCTTGTTTTACAAACGGTAATGAAGTAAATTTTTTAAACTCTTTCCTTGAGTTCTTAATTAGGTTAATCTGATTCCCCCATCCGACAGTAATATGTTCTTTTTTTGGAAATAACCATGCATAACCAATAGGTATAAGGTTTTCAATACCAAAAAATAGATGAACAGTGTTATCTCCAAGAATTTGATCAATATGTGATTTTGTAGTTTTCATCTCTTTAGTAATTGTTAAAATAATATTTTCACTCTTAAAATAGGGCCAATTTAACAGTTTCAATGTTTTAGATGCAACACCATCTGCTGCAATTACATATTTAGATGTATAGGTATCATTTTTAGTAAAAATTTGATAATAATCCCTCTCTTTCTTTATACTTATCAATGGTTCTCTTTCTTTTAATATTGCTCCACTATCAATAGCCATATTAGTCAAAAATTTATCAAAAACACTTCGCCATACAACTGCTCCTTTTCCTTTTTTAGAGAAATCATCACCATCAACATGATGTAATTCTAATGATTCAATTACTCTACTTATTTTATCCTCAGGGTAATCAATTTCCTCAACTAACTCCCATGCTATTGCCCCTCCACACGCTTTATAACGACCTTTTTTATTAAGTGATTCTTTTTCAAGTATACATGTGGAAAATCCATTTTCTGAAGCTACTTTAGCAGCAATTGATCCTCCTGGACCTGCTCCAATAATTGTGATATCGAAATTTTGCATGTTATTCAAATCAGTGTTTAAACTAGATTAAGTAATAAAATATTAATTATATAAAAATAGAATCAGTTTTGAAATACTCTTAAAAATTTCAAACTTTCAAGAATATGAATAATTTATAAATTTTTGAAGTCACTAGTTTCTTTCTTGAGGTTTTTTAAAAAAGATTCCATTTCTTCTTTTCTCTTCTTACCGATTGCTTTTGCAGCTTGAGTATTCAAATATTGAGGTAATTCATCAGAGAATCTTTCAATAATCTTAATAGCACTATTTAGATCTGGGGTCCAATCATCCTTACCTACAATCGAGAGTAATCGTGTAATTCCAATAACTCCCATAAAATCAAGTGTGTCAGCATCATGTAGAATAATTGATTCTATTTTATTTGAAGGTTTTACATAAAACATATGACTTTTGATAATGTCTTTAACGATAGGAATTTTTTCAGTTGGAAACTTCATAGATGAGAGAATTTCTTCACATTTTTCAATTGCTACATCAATGTGATCTCGCCCCTCCTGCTTATAAGGCATAAAGGCACCAATATCATGCAAATATGACGCAGCAAATAATGAATCTTTATCAACATCTTTTTTATCTAATGTAGCTAATTCTAAACAAAGTTCATATATTCTATTAAAATGAGAATAACCCCATGCAGGATGATTAAATTCCTTAACTAATTCAATAATTTCTTCTTTCCACATTTAATTCTAACCAATTATCGGATTATTTTAATTTATGAATTTTTAGAATATTTAACCAATATTTAAAAATAACTTATTTTATCAATATTTTATGACTTACACACCTTTTGAAATTCGTGTTTTACCGATATTTCCCTATTACATTATTCTTTCTGTATTTGGGATTTTCTTAACTATAAAAATGTACTTTAAATGGCGTGAAAGAAAACTTATGCCTCCATTATATCTTGCAATAGTTTTTACTTTTTTTACTTTAGCACTAATAATGTTAGCAATAGGTTTAGCTGAAGCGATTATTACAGGCTTTTACAAAGAGATATATCGATTTTCTTTACCATTCGCTTATGCTATGGTAATATTGGCTGACATTTTCCTATATAAGTTCGTAAGCCAGATTACTAATAAAGGAAAGAACTTGTTTTTCCCATTGATTTTTATTGGAATTATAGTTTTAGTTTTACTCTTTTTACCTTGGAATTGGTGGGGGGTTCCGCCAGAAGATTATGAAGGCCTTTTAAATATCCGGTTATATTCCACTTTAAGTTTAGTGCTATATTCATATTTAGTTTACATAATTATTGCTGTTACATGTAGAAGAGCTATGAAAGAAACTGAAGATAAAATCTCATACACAGGTTTAAATTTATTATTTTATGCTATGATATGTATGATTTTGTTTTTCTTAATGTTTATAGGGGATACATTAATGATTACTTTGTTAGATCATACTGGATATTCTGTATTTGTATATATCGCTTGGATTTTTGCAGTAATTTTTTATATATTAACTTACTTATCGCTCGTGATGCCAAGGTGGCTCGCAAAAAGAATTGAAAAATAAATAATTTTTTTTTATTCTTTTTTAATTTCAATTTTTATTGTACTTAATACATATGGTTTGATTACCAATTCAAGGAGATTATCTTTTAAAATTTCTATATTTGCTTTAATTATATTTATTGGTTTCTCTTCAAGAAGATTTACAATTTCTGCTGTTTTTATTACTAATCCGTCATTAAATTTCAGAATTGCTTTTTCAGAATCTGAACTTATATTATATACTCTTAAAATCAAATAATTTCCTACTTCAGACTTTTTGATTGCACTTAATACGACATTATCATTATCAATTTCCAAAAAACTTAAACTTGAATGTAAAATCGGTTCTCCCTTTAATCCCTTGGATTTATCTTTATATACTAAGAATGGAATTAAAATAAAATTTATTTTATCTGAAGTTCTTATCCGACTTTGAGCAGTTAAAGGAAAGATCGGTTTCAAAGGGCAATTAAATTCTTTTCCTTTTTTATGAATTTTAGAATCTAACCAATTTCCTTTTGAATCAATCACAAGTGAAAGTTCAAAAATATGTTTACCAAGACATTGGGCCCCTGGAGTTCTTAAATCAGGTCCAGCATCAGATTTTCTTGTAGCAAAATCGCCTCGAGATAACCACTCAATACATCTTAAAAGTGTAATTGCAAATGTTATCGTATTATCCTCATTAATTATTGCTTCATATTCTGGCAGGCCTTTATTGAATACAGCAAAACATCTCTTATCATCACTTATTGTAATAAAATCTTTTTGATGATTTGTTGGTAACGGATCTTGAACCCAATTTTTAGCTTCGGGGAGAATTGTCGACCTTGGAACGACATATAAATGTCCATCAGCATAAACAGTCTCTGATTCTATTAAAGTAGGAAAAAGTACGCGTAAGCGATGATCTTTACTATTGTTTTCTAGCTCTATTTTGAAATCTATACGTTTTATGTCTTTATACAAACTTATATAGATATCAATTAAATTTGAAACAAGATAAGTATCCCGACTATATCTATCTTCTGTTAATGAAGCAGGTAAATTCAGGTTTGCACTAATTTTTAACGATTTTTGAGTTGGACCGTTAATATATTCGGATATACCAATAATATTTAAATCTTCTGATGTAAACAATAAATCTGTTTGATTCTCCTTTGGTCCTGAAAAATCATATTCATCGCCCCAATCACCACCATCTTCTATAAAGCAGATATCTTCATATAAATTCCCATTTTCTTTGTCTAAAACATCAATTTTTCCTTTTAAGTTTAATGAAATTTTATAAAATTCATTTTCTATAGATCTTTGATTTGATTTAAAATCTATAGTTTCTAATGTGTAATTAGTTCGCTTTTCACCAGGAATAACATAATATATATTATAACCACATGCCGGAACTTCAGCTAAAAAAGTACAGCAATAACTCAATGAACGTATTTGAGTAAATCTTGGTTCTTCATCGATTCGTACAAATTGATACGCAACTTCTACTCCATCTGAGTCAAGTATTTTAAAATCTTCAGGTGAGTTTAAACTGCTTTTTTTAGCGTAGGTTAAATTATTAAAACAAACAATATCTTTTCTCTTCCAAGGTAGTGGATTGAATACAATTAACGCTATTTTCTTAACACTTGCATCACTATCAATGAGATCAAATAAATATGATACACTATCCTTAAAGATTTCATTTCCTATTTGCTCCGCCCAATCGAATCTTGTGATCATTTCATTATGAACTTGATCAATACTGCAACCACAAATTGAGTCATGAGGATGGTTTTTTATCAACCATTTTAAGCCCGTATTAATATAATTTCGAGGATAATTAAATTCCTGATATTTATCGAGAGCCCAAACGATTGTTGAGATGGGTTCTGTATATTTTTCATATAAATATTCTATTTTCGTGTTTCTTTGTTTAATCCACATTCGTGCCGATAAAACACCTGAAAGTAAATGTTGATATTTACCTCCTCTTAATTCTCCTTGAAATTCATTTAATTTGGGATTAAATTCTAAAACTTTCTGAATGTAATATTCAAAATCATTTTGCTCTATTTTTTTATCAGGATTGTTTCGATTCCATTGATCAATTATTTTAGGGATTTCGGGACGTGCTTCGTGATGGTCAGAACCAGAATTTAAAAGGATTATTGGGGTGGCTGTAAATTTTTCTAACTCAGAAACAGCCGAATTTATCCTTCTTAATGCTGGTTTATAAGTTCCACTGACAGTTTTGGTGACTATCTCAGCGATCGATCCATAACCCAGTATTAAATGGATCGCCAAAATAGAAGCAGATTTTCCAGGTGCGTTCCAAATAAACTCCATATTCAAATCACTCTCGTTAAATTCTTCACCGAAACCTCTTGCAAATAAAATAGATTGAATTTCAAAACCACTTAATATCTGGGGTAACTGAGCTATGTGACCAAATGGATCTGGAATATATCCTGCTTTCATTACTTTCCCGAATTTTTTAGCAACATGATGTCCAATTAATAGATTTCTTATCATAGATTCACCACTAATAAGAAACTCATCTGGTAAAATATACATAGGTCCAATTGATAATCTTTTCTCGTTTACATACTTCTTAATCTCTTCTTCACGTTCAGGGCGTACTTCGAGATAATCTTCAATTGGTATCGTTTGTCCGTCTAATGTAAAGTTTTTATAATTTGGATTGTTTTTCAAAATTTCTAATAATTTATCCATCATTATAACAAGTCTAGCTCTAAACTCTTGAAATGGGAGATACCATTCGCGATCCCAATGAGTTTCTTGAACAATAATAATGTTATTTGCTTTCATAATAATTTTTAAACTTATTTTTATATATTTAATAATTCAATACAGATTTTCCAACTACACTAGGATGAGGTTTAATTCCTAGAAAATCTAATAAAGTTGGAACCATATCTGTTGTTTTACAATATTTCAATTCCAATTTAGGGACTTCTGGTGATCCTCCTATAATAAAAGGTACTACCATTGAATTCCTAAGAGCTGTATCATGAGAGTAAGGAGAATTATCCATCGTTTTACCATGTTCATAATTAAAAACATGAGATCCTTCATTAGAAATTAAAATATCGCAAGTTTTAGGATTCTTGAAACAGCGAGGTAACTGATCTATTATCATAGGAAAATCAATATGGTTTGTATGATGTAACCATTCATTAATGTTATAGCTTTTTTGATCTAACATTTTTGAAGCCTCGCTGTCATTATCGTAACCAAAAAACTCAATGTCTTCAAAAATATATCTAGTTTTTTGATTTAATCCATGATTTTCATATTCAATCATTCCCTCATAGACTCTATTCGAGGTTTTATCTTTATACTTGATATGTATTATACCTTTATCTGGTTTATTCTCATCATCTTTATAATACATATATTTAACACCAGGAATTTTCCATAGCTTTTCAAATAAATTAATCGATTTTTTTCCTATTCCACTCGGTTTAAAATTTTCCATTTGTTCAATCGTTGGATGAAAATGCCAATTGTCTCCTCGAAAATTAAGAAATCCTAGTGCTCCAAAATTACAATCAAAATCTCCTGTTCCTTTTCTAGGTTGATACTGTAATAACCCAAGTTGTTGAAAAAATGGTTCAAGATCATATACATTTTCACCTTTATAATTGCCATGATCACTTATAATTCCTATAGCAGTTGATTCATAATAACCGGTACTCTTTAAGGCATCAATAACTTTCCCAAGACCCTGATCCAATATTTTAATTTCATTGATGTAATCAGGATGTTGAAATCCTTTATGATGCATTAAATGATCCGTATAAGGTATATACACAACTGTAATAAAGGGTACCTCACCATTCTCAAAAAAGAAATTAGGGTTCCTATAAACTTTTTCTACATTTCTTAAAGCCATTTCTGTGGTATAAGGTTTTGGAGATATGAGTAAAGAACCACGGCTTACGATATTCATAGAACTAAATAGATTTCCCTTATCTGCTTGTTCGAATATAGTCCGGCAATTTTCCCCTAATTCTCTATTAAGTTTAGCCAGAGTCCCCGCTCCATAATTAATAATCTTTGGAAATCTTTTCTTAGTTGCAGGAGGATCTAAACGCCTCACATAGTGATATAGAGGTATCCCTGATCCTTCGATAGGAAAATAACCGGAATAAGTTCCAGTAATGATGTTACTATAACATGGAAAAGTTACACTCGGATAAGTTGTAATGCAATTCTGACAAGTGATTCCACTTTGAGAAAGTGTAGCTAAATTTGGAAGTTTTTTCTGATTAATTAGTTCGAAAATATGAGAAGCGCGAACATCATCTATTAAAATTAAGATTATTTGATTTAATTTTGAATAACGAGCCATTTCTAAATTAGTTCTTCTTTTATACCTTTAAAAATTCATAACCAATTAATAAATTTGTTAAAATAAAATAAATAAGTGAAAATTAATAAAAAATCTTGGAAAAAGGAAATAATATAATAAGAATATAATTAAAATAAGAACCTCAATTTATAATTTCAAAAGTATGAGGAAAAACTATTGTTTGATATTTACGAGCCTATTATTTATTATAAATCATCTGAACATATGGAAGAAATAGAAGACAATTCCATTCAATTAATAATAACCTCTCCGCCTTACGGAAAAATCAAAGATTATGGATCTGATAGTCAAATTGGATTTTATGATTCTTTTGAAGAATATTTTGAAAGATTAAAGGAAGTATGGAAAGAATGTTTTCGAGTGCTTGAATCCCAGTGTCGTATGGTTATTAATATTGGAGATCAGTATTTAAGAACAACTGATTTTGGTAGATATAGAATTTTATCAATAGCAAGTAGAATAATTAATGATTGTGTGGAAATAGGTTTTGATTTTTTAGGTGATATTATATGGCAAAAAGTTAGTACAACTAATACAACTGGTGGATGCACTCTAATGGGTTCTATTTATTATCCTCGAAATGGCTTACTCACCTATGATTATGAGCATATCCTGATTTTTAAAAAACACCAAGGAAAAAGAAAAAAAATTGACTTAAAAAAGAAAGAGTTATCCAAAATATCCCTTAGTGAGTGGAAAAAATGGTTTATTGGTCACTGGACTTTTCCCGGTGTTTTACAAAAGGAACATATTGCTATGTTTCCTGAAGAATTACCATATCGAGTAATAAGAATGTTTTCACTAATAGGCGATAAGGTGTTGGATCCGTTTGTAGGGAGTGGAACTACATTGAAAGTTGCCAAATCTTTGTTTAGAAAAGGAATAGGATTCGAATTAAATAATGATTTTAAACCTATTATTGAAAATAAGATCTCTACATCTCAAATAGGAGATTATAGGGATTATCAATACTTAATTTATACTCTTTATAAAAAATCTCAGAATACTAATTTTGAAATTAACTATAAAGAACAAAGACAAAAAGGAATAATAGTTCTACAAGATTCTGAAAATCGAGAAATAATTATCGATTATTTATTTATCGATGAAGTGATAAATGAACCTGAATTTTTAATGAATGAAATTAAAACTAAATTAGAAGAAAATACTCTCCAAAATTATCTAAAAAATCAACCCAAGTGGGAATCATATAATAATTACGTTATAGTTCTAAACTCAAAATATTCTCAGAATCAAATAATACAAAATACAATTAAAAAAGTAATAGGTTCAATACAAAAAATTAAAAAGATTCAATTCAAAATGTTTGAAGAAATAGTTAAAGATGAATTTAAAATACTAGATTTATTTATTTAAATTGAAATCCAAACTCGCGCAGAGCATTCATCAAATAACTTTCCTTATGGATTTTTTATTTGAATCATTATAGGATTTAATCTTTATTGCAATCAATAGCTTCCTGAATATTAATTTTTACAAACGCCTCTTCCTGCTTATTGCGCTGTTCTGACTTAACAGATCTATTTACTTGTGCCAAATATTTAATAGCATAATTTTTACCAGCTATAATGTTTTCGATTAACTCCGTTTTGCTTGAACCCCCTGAAATTGTTAAGGCTGTCTGGAATGAGTGTTTAGGTTCTAATGTCATGAATTCAATTTGTAAAGCAGAAAGGATTTCACCTGCACCTCCATAAAGAGTATTAGATAAATTTAATCTTTCATTATCTATTTTAAAATCTTTTGTTAGGCAAGTTTCGTAGTTAGTCGACCTTGAAATAGGTGAGAACCCAGCATGTAATCCTGTGTTATCATATTGATAGATTACATCATTCTCTTGATCGTATCCTGAATAATCATTATCAAATCCCTCTAATCCATTAATATCAAAATCAAATACAAAGTACATCGAAAAATCAATTAAGTTGTAATCCGAGATATTTTTTAATGTGAAAAATGTATTAATATATGGTACTTTTGGTCTATTGAAAACATCAATATAAAGGCGAATTAAAGAACGTTCACTTTTAAATGTAATAGGTGGTAATTTACCCTGCTTGATTAACTTCTTAAGATATTCTTTTATATCAAAATCAAGTGTGATACGATCGATAACAGTTCCAGTCCTAGAATTAACCATTTTATAAATTGGAGTAGGTTCAATGTTTTTAAGTACTACTGGGATCATCCCAACTTTTTTACCTTTGAGAATAAATGAAAACCATGGACCCGCGAGTTCTTGTTCTGTTAGAAATATTAAGTATTTCCCTTTATATGTTAATTCTTTAATTGAAAATCCCATCAGATATCCTGCGACGTTTCAAGTTGCTAGTACATCATGCCATTGGACTTTTAGGACTATTTTTAATTCTAACCTCCTTTTTATAATTTTAATCTGGGTTTATTATTATTTTAGAGAACTAATAATTAGAAAAATGATACTATGTAAAAAAATTTGCATTTTATAAATTGTATCAAATCTCATTCAAAATTTATTTAAAATATTATGGTTTTCCAAAAAATAATTAGGCTTTCTCTAAAAAGCGATAAGCCATATATAGAAACGCCTCATTTACATTTTCCCCTGTTTTCGCGGAAGTAAGGATATAGTGGAAATCATATTGTTTTGCTACAACTTTTATTTCGTCTTCACTAATAATTATTTCGTCGATTAAGTCTGATTTATTACCTACAATGACAATTGGAATACCATTGGGTATAGATTCTTTAATATCTTTATACCATGTCTTTACACTCTCAACATGGTTCTCACGTGTTCTATCTACTACTATAAATGCTGCATTAGCGCCTTCATAGAATCTTTTCCGATAAGGAGCCATCTGAGTAATCTGCCCACCAATATCCCATATAACAAAATTAATATTTGTATCTTCATCTATTATAATGGATTTTTTAGAAATTTCGACTCCAATAGTCGAGATATAGCTTTCTTTGAAACTATTTTCTATAAATCTTTTGATTAAAGAAGTCTTGCCGACTTTATAATTTCCAGTTAATATTAGTTTTGCAGTAAATTTACCCCTAGGTAATTTTCCTTCTCTTCTTTTTGATAATACTCTTATAATTTCAGGTATCTGAGTTGATACATTATCAAAACCATCTAATATCATTTCGATTTTTCCTGCTACATGCTCAGAAAAAACCCTCAATTCCATGTCAGATGTGGATGGATCTGCGATAGTCGTTAATATAGAATTCGAACCCATCGAACAATATGCGAATTTTTTATCCTGCATTGAAGTAATATTAAAGAAATTACTTTGAGTCTGAAATTCGTTTTTAATTCTGTCTATGTAAATATCAAGAAAAGCAGAAATTGCCCCCATTACTGAATCTGCATCTTCTTTTTTCTTTTCTTTACTTTCTGAAGCAATGATAAAACCATCTCTATCACATATTGCTACTGCGGCTGCCCCATCTACTTCATACATATAATTTTTTAATAATGTAGTGATTAAATCAATATTTGGAAGACTTTCCACAAGAAACCACTCTATTTGATTGTTTTCTTAAAAATATAAAATATTTAAATAATATAAATATAGGTATTAGAACGCTATTAATTTCATCCGTCAGTATTGTAATTATCCACATGACATACAGATTTTTATCATATTAATTATCATTATTCAAATGGTATGGAGAATGAATTTTTAAAACATGAGGAAAACATCGCAAAAATATTAAATCGTGTAGTATCATTGTGCAAACAAACTGGGCTTTCTGAGTTAGCTAAAAAAGGAGAAGATGTATTAAAAAACTATGATAAGTTAAAAAAGTTAAGATAATAATTTTTTTTGTCGAATATACTGTAAAACGTAATTTGCTAACTTATATTTAAAATTATGTGATATCCTTTCAATTATATCTCCATAATATTATCTTTTTTATTAATACACGCTTTTAAATCAATTATGATGAATTTTGAATCATTAAAAAATGATAGAGCTGAAGAAAATAGGATTGAGCAAATTATAAGTCGTGCTGTCATCTTATTTAAAAAAACTGGTCTTTTAGATTTAGCTGAAAAGTGGGATAGAATTCTTAAGACTTATACTACAAGAAAACAATTTGTTTAGAAAAACAAATCTAAAAACAATCAATTCTTTCAACCTTGTTATTTCTTTTCCCTTTATTTATTAAAAAAATATTTATGGTTATGATAATATTATAGCTATTGAAAAATCTATTCTGAATTATTTTAAAAGTTGTATATAAGTTGGAAAGAAAAGTCATACTATCAAGAAAAACCGCTGAAACTGATATTTCCCTTGAATTGAATTTAGATGGTAATGGAGCCTACCAAATTGATACTGGCTATAAATTCATCGATCATATGCTAAAAATCTTAGCAAAGCATGCTGAATTAGACCTCAAAGTAAAAGCAACAGGAGACTTAACGCATCATATTATTGAAGATATAGGAATTTTATTAGGACAGTGTTTTGCAAAAGCGTTAGGAGACAAAAAAGGTATTCGCCGGTACGGATATGCCTTAATACCTATGGATGAATCTTTAGCGAGATGTGCATTAGATTTTTCAGAACGTAAAGCATTGGTTATGGATCTAAAATTAAATGACTGTCATATTGAAGATGTAGCAGTTGAAGATATCCTTCACTTTTTTAATTCATTTGCTGAGAATGCTAAAATTAATCTCCATCTCCATATTCTTTATGGTGAAGATCAACATCATAAAGTTGAAGCAAGTTTTAAAGCTTTAGCTGAAGCAATTAAAACAGCAATAAAAATAATTTCTAATGAAATTCCATCAATTAAAGGTACTTTGTAATATTCTTTTTTTTATTGAATACAAATTTATAATTAATTAATTTTTATCTAGAATTATGGAAATTTCAAAAAGAGAGCTATATAGTTTTAAAGAAAGAAAGTTTCCTGAGGAAATTTGTTTTTCACCTATTGGAATCATTCATTCTCCATTCAAAACTTTAAAAGGAATCCCGATTCAACCTTCAATGTCAAAAATGAAAGGTGAAATAGAGATTTTAGCTAAATTCCAAGAGGGTTTAAAAGATCTAGATGGATTTTCTCATATATACTGTTTATACTTCTTTGATATGGTTAGATTACCAGTACCTCTTCAATCTAAACCTTTTTTAGAAAATAATCTTAAAGGTGTTTTTGCAATCAGAACACCATTCCGTCCTAACCCTATAGGTTTATCATTATTAGAACTATTAGAAATAAATGGACCTATAATAAAAGTTGCTAATTTAGATATTCTTGATAAAACTCCAGTTTTAGATATAAAACCTTATGTACCACAATTTGATTATCGAAGAACGAAAAAAATAGGTTGGTTAAAGGGAAGAATTAAGAAGATGGAAAGTTAAAATTCTTATACTTTTTTTAACCAATATTTATATAATATTAAGTGATAAGTATTTTGAATATCCCAGATTAAAATAATTCCAATTAGAATCGCTATTTTTAAATGTTCGATATTATCTATATCTCTGCTTTTTACTCAATTTTTATCATTGGAATAGGATATGTTGCAGCTAAAAGGGAGAAATACGAAGCTGAACTCCCTTTTCTAATAGTTCTTATTATTTATTTTTTAAGCGAAATTCTTTCTTTTACTCTATTTAATCTCTCTACAGAGCAGTATTTTAATCTTGATATTGCGGTTGTTTTATGGAAAATCTCAATCTTTAGTAGAATTTTTTCAATAGGTTTATTTACTTCGATACATGGTGTTGAATTACATAAATCGAGCAGGTTCAGATATCTTCCTATTTTTTTCTTTATTTTCATAGAAGGATTAATTCTCAGCTTACTTTTTGACTTAAATTCATTTAATATTTATGCAATTAACTTCTTGTATCATTTTGATTTTATTAGTATCCTTTTATTAGGCTCTATTTTGTTTTTTAATATTTTAACAATAATTATTTTAATAACTTCCCAAATTAGAGGGTTTAAAAACTATAATGATAAAAAATTAGGAGTCTTTTATTATGGCTATATTTTTCTACTATCACTCAATATGATGTTCTATACAATTTATTTAGTTTCTCATAATTTAATCTTAAAAAGCATTTATCTGGTCTCATTTATCGTTAATTCTGCTTATGTATTTTTAGTTATCATAAAAAAGCCATCCCTTTTTCTTGTATTCACAAACAAACTTTATGATTTTATCATATTTCATAGATCAGGTATTCTGTTATACTCCTATAATTTTCAAACAGATAAAGAGGCTGAAGATTCCCTTTTGAAAGGAAGCATCTTAATCGGTATTAGCCATATTTTAGCTAATTTTTCTAATATGGAAAGTCAATTAAGTCTCATAAAAATGAGCGACAGGGGTGTTGTTTTTAATTTTAATAACAATCTTGGTTATGCAATTTTACTAATTGCTAAACATAAAAACACCACACTAGAGAAGACTGTTAATAAATTTATGACTAAATTTTCAGAGCTTAATAAGGATAATTTAAAAAATTTGAGAGGTTTAATAGATACTTCAGTTTTTAAAAAAACAAACGAATTAATAAAAGATATCTTTAGACATTATATCGTTAAACCACTGCGCTGGAAAATACTATAATCATAAGGATTAAATCTGTTTTTTTAATTAATCCATTGAAGTAATGCTTATAAATAAAATTATCTTCTTTTCTTCAATAGATAAGAAAAAATATTGGCAAATCTAGTAATAATCATCTTTAGATTTATACATCTAAAAAATATTTAAAACCTTATCAATAGCATGAGTTTATTTATATCAGTTACATTAATTATTGGCTATATTTTCATACTTTGCTTAAGTTCAATCACAGTTAACTATATAATTCAAAATCGAAATAGATATGGAACAAAACTTATAGGGTTGTTGAATGCATTTACAGTTTTCAATTCTGGAATTATTTACTCAACCCTTTTTATGTTTTCGGTTACATTTTTTATTAGTCAAGATATTAATTTATTCTTATGGAAGATGTCTATTATTTCTGGTTTTGTTTCATTAATTATTACGTCTATTATCTATTCATTTTTTAAAGAATATAGAAAAATAGAATTCTTTCCTTTCCTTTTATATACACTGCTTTTTGGATTACTTATTGGAATTCTTTTAATTCCTAATTCTATAACTCTTATAATAAATGATGCAACTCCTTTACCATTTATAATTCCAGATATTTCTCAAATTAATTATAGGTTTAGTTTAATAAGTGGTATCATAATTAGTTCTTTTCAAATCGTAATAACTTTTTACTTTTTATATATTTCATCCTATGTTAGTTCAAAATCTGAAAAAATTGAAGAAATTCTACCTTTATTCATAAATTCACTTATTTTTTCCATTCCAATTGTAATGTTTATATCATATATCATATTCCAATATTCAATTTATAGGGAATTATATCTTATTCTAATTTGGGTGTCATCTTTTGCAGTTGATTTTATGCTTATTTTAGATCCTGAGATGTTTTTTGTTCTCCCAAATAAAATTTTTTCTATAAATATATATCATAAATCAGGAGTTTTGTTGTATAATTACAATTTTGGAAAAGATTCAAACTTTAAAGATAATTCTGCTATCTGGGGAAATATTCTGATTGGATTAAATCACATTCTTAATGAATTCATTGATAAAGGAGATAAAATTGATGTTCTTCAAACTAAAAATGCGGAAATTGTAGTAAAATACGAAATGGATTATGGTTATGCTGTAATAATTATTACAAATCAAAAGAATGCCATCCTGGATAGTTTAATTGAAGATTTTTCATTTGAATTTAAGAATAGATATAAGGATGAGCTAAATAATATACAAGATTTAAATCGAATAATTGATGTAGCTGAATTTACAGATACTAAAAATATGATCGAACGAACTTTTCAATTATATTTATAAAATCTAAATTTGGACTCCATAAGTTATATTTTTAATGAAATATAATAAAAAATAATATAATTTAAATAAATACGAGATAATAAAAATGGAATTAAAATTTTGCCCGAAATGTGGAATTGAATTAGAATCAGGAGCATCCTATTGTTCTTCATGTGGTGCAGATCTAACAGAGAGAAAAGTAATACCTAAGACGGTTAAAGTGGAGCAAGTTTCAATGGATGTTAAATATGCTGATTTCGCACCAAGAGCTATTGCCTGGTTTATCGATATAATTATAATAAACATTGCTTCAACACCATTATCTTTGTTTGTTACGTTAGGAAATTTTTGGTTTGGGACAACTTTTTATAATTTTCTTATCGGATTTTGCTATTTTTGGCTTTTAGAAGCATTTAACAAAGGACAAACAGTAGGAAAGATGGCATTAAAACTAAGGACGGTCGATGAAACTACTTTGGAAATAACAACACCAGCTCAATATGCGATTAATAATATTTCGAAAGCAACTGGATTTTTAATATTAGATGTAATAATTGGGATTCTAATTAATTCTTCAGCGGATGAGCCTGCTCGCAAAAGGCTTAGACTAACACAGAATATAGCTAAAACCACAGTTATCGCTGAAAAATGAAATCTTAAATAGATAGAGTACTTCTTTTTTTTCTTTTAATTTTATAGAATTTAAATCATTAAACCGATAATATCTAAACATTTTTTAATACTAATTTCTATACGATTCATAAAATCATTACCAATTAGAATTAATTTAAAAACATTATAAAAGAATGGAACAGTTAGAAATTCAAGATAAAGAATGGGCAAAAGATTGGAAAATAATCGTAGAAATATTTAACTCTATAGATCATTTAAACGCTTTATTTAAAAAACTTGATGTACCATATCTGAGAGAAATTCAACAAAAACTTCTCATTCTAAATCTTGAAAAATATGCATGGTCCCTTCAGAATTACATTATAGAAAAATATTCAAGGGAATAAGGCTAATTAACAACTTACTATATATTAGTAGGTTTTTAATCTTAACTATCTTCATTTAAATATTAATAATGATTTTCTAAGCTAATTATTAATTTATTCAACCTTTAGTGAAATTAGATGGGTATGCGATTTAGTAAAGGTCAAAAATGGGCTTTTTCATTAGGTAATGGTGTGGAATGGTTTATCAATAGTGCGTTTAACCTTTGGGTGTTTACTTTTTACTTTGCTGCTGTCAAATTGAGTGTAGGTTATATCATGTTGGCTTATATTATCTGGACGCTCTGGAATGCTTTTAATGATCCCCTTATCGGTTACATTTCCGATAGAACCAATAGTAAACATGGACGACGCAGAATTTTTATAATGATTGGCCTTGTTCCAGTTCTTACATTAGAGATTTTAATTTGGCTTCCTCCCTTTGGAAATGAAATTGGACAATTTATCTATTTATTGCTTATGTTATTACTTTATGATACATCTTATACGCTTATTGCGCTTCCAACAGATGCTCTATTCCCAGAACTTTACACTTCAGTTGAAGAAAGAACACAAGTTAATACAATTAGGCAGATTCTCGCCGCTGTAGGTTTAATACTAGCAGCTTTGATACCAGGGATATTTATTGGAGAAACTGATGTAAGAGATGGTTATTTATTGAATGGCATTGCAACAACGATCATTGTTGGTGTTTCATTGCTTATTTTCTTAAAATGGGGTGCTAAGGAGCGAGAAGAATTTAAGTTAGATTACCAAAAGCAATTCTCTTATTTTAAAGCTTTAGGTATTACGTTTAGGAATAAAGGATTTGTACTTTATATTATTATGTTCTTCTTATATGAGTTCATCCTATTGTTATTAGCCACCATTGTTCCTGTATTTTCTGCAGAGGTATTACATACAACCAGTTCTTTTGAAACTTCAATTTTAATGGGATTGTTATATATCATTGGTATAGTTACTATGTATATATGGAAAAAGCTCGATGTTAAATTGGGAAGTCGAATTGGATACGGACTATCAATGATTTTATATTTCGTGGCTACTTTGCCAATGTTGTTCATTTCTTCATATATGGAAGCAATAATAGTTGTAATTTTTATGGGAATTGGCTTCGGAGGCATGCTATATTTCATTTGGTACATCGTTGCAGATGTTATCGATGATGATGAACTAAAAACGGGAATTAGACGAGAAGGCATGTTTTTCGGAATTGCAAATTTCTTTATGCGATTATCTATGATTCTTTCAATAATTGTTATAAGTCTTGTCTTTATACAAGTAGGTTGGGAAGATTATATTCCTAATTTCCCTGATGCTGAATCTGGATTACGATTCTTGTTTGTATGGGTGCCCGGTATAGCATTAGGGATATCATTGGTTGCACTTTACTTCTTCCCATTTACTAAGAAAAAAGTACTTGAGATGAAAGTAAAACTTAACGAGCTTCATCAAGAAAAAATGGATAAAGTTAAATCTGCTTAAATTTTTCTCTTTTTTATATTTTATTTAATGCTTGTTCTAAGTCTTGAATTAAATCATGAGGATCTTCAAGCCCTACTGAAAATCTGAAATGAGTATCAGAAATATTCATTATTCTTTTCTCCCAAGATGCTAAATCGAAACCGGTCATAAAAGAAGTATATTCTATAAGGGAAGTTGTATCACCTAACGATACTCCAACTTTAATTAATTTCAGTAGCTCCATAAATTTATTACTTTCTTCTACAGAATTTAACTCAAATCCTATCATACCCCCGAAATTACTCATCTGTTTTTTGGCAATTTTATGTCCAGGATGCGATTCAAAACCAGGATAAATAACTTTAGAAACTTTTGGATGACTTTCTAAATATTGAGCAATTTTAAATGCATTCAAACAATGTCTTTCCATTCTAAGACTTAATGTTCTGCATCCCCGTAATATTAACCACGCATTAAAAGGACTTAATACTTGACCTTGCATTTCTAACCAAAAATACTTAATGTTTTGTATTTCAGTTTTTGGTCCAATAATTGCTCCCCCCATAGCATCTCCGTGACCATTAATATACTTTGTGAGGCTTTCGACTATTAAATCAGCTCCAAATTCAAGTGGTCGTTGAAGAGCAGGTGAAGCAAGTGTATTATCTACAATACATTTTCCTCCAACTTCATGAATCAAATTAGCGCACGTTTCTATGTCAATTACATCAAGAGAAGGATTTGCTGGACTCTCAAAAATAATTAATCTGGAATTATTATCGATTGTATTTTTAAGTTCATTTAAATTACACATATTTACTTGTCGAAATTCAATTCCCATTTGAGGATATAATTTTGTCACCAATCGATAAATCCCGGTATATTGGTTAGTGTGAATTAGAATATTTGGAATTTCTTCAGGATTCGACTGAGGGAGGAGTTTTCTTATCTTTTTAGGCCGCAGACGTTCAACTCTATCTTGAAAAACGCTTGAGCATGCTAAGTGAACTGCTGCCATTCCTGAGGCTACTGATAAACCACTTTCTCCACCATGAAGTGTAGCTAGTTTATTATCAAGAGCATAAACAGTAGGATTTTCCGTTCTGGCATAAAAATAGTGGTGTTTCATAAGTTCGGATAATGTTGAATAGGTATAGGATTTAGCAGCATAGATTGGTGTCCGAATGCTATGAGATGTTTCTGGATAAGGATCTTCTCCAGCTCGAATTTGTTGAGTATCAAACTTAAATTGATCCCAAACTTTTCGATGTTCTTTTACAACTTCACTATAAGGTTTTTTTCTCTCTTCCATCTGAATCACTATCCTCCTATTAAACTTTTTACTTCAGATGTATCATCCATATTTTCTGCTTTCCTAAAGTCATCATAACTCCGGGAGGAGATAATTTTGAAATATTCCCTAAAACTTTTCTCTACATCTAATGTAATGCCTGGACCTTTTTGTTCTTTTAATATAGATTCTACCTTTTCTCTTGCAGTTAGAATTATATCTTTCGCCCCTAATTTTGTCCATATACCCCTGCGGTCACGATTGGCAAGTTTGGGTACAAAAATTTCTTTTCGAGTATTTCTAGCTGTATGTTTTAACATCAAATAATTTTTTCCCTCGTTCGCAACTCTTTTTATTTCATCTATAGCAAGGGCTTCATCATTAACTCTAATACCTTCCATCCCACGCTTGATTATATCGATTAATTCATCATCAATAACTAATAGTTCTAAAGCCTCAGCTAAAGAAGATTCATAAGTTCCCGCGCATGTAATATAATTTATGCCTGAATTCGCAGCATAAAATAGAGTCATAAAACGTTCAAATCCATTTTGTATATCAAAACATTTTGATTCTGTTACAGCTCCAGGACCACGTGATGGTATATTATAAAATCGTCCTAATTGAGCTGTTGCTGTAGTAATTAATCCCGTTTCTATCGAACCCCACGCTACATTTCCTGTTAGGGGATCCATTGGCGCATTCATAGAAGAATAGAATACAGGACAGCCAGGGTTAATTAACTGAGCAAGAACAATTGAGGATAAAGTTTCCATGTTGGATTGAACTAGTAAACCTGCTAATGTGACTGGTGCAGTTGCTCCAGCACTAGCAGCTGGAGCGATTATGGTGGGCTGGTTGTATTTCGCAAAAATAAATAAACCATTTAATAGAATTTTTGTAAGCATTAATGGGCTTGTGGGATTAAAAAAACCTACTAATCGTGGTCTAGATTTTAACTCCTCGTATCCTCCAACTATGAGTGAAGTTAAATACATCATATCTTGACTAGCAACTCTTCCATAGCAACCTAATCCATATGGCTTATAGCTATTTTCTGCCCAAGCTTTTATTGCGTGATAATGAGTTTCTAAATAGGGAACATCATTTGGCCATACATCTACATGGGAACACATTATGTTTTTCAAGCTGTCCACAATCCGAATCTGTTTGATTGTATCTTCTAAAATCGTTTTTTTTATTCCTTTTTTTGAAGAGGGATCATAAATTTTAACAGGAGTACCTACAGTTGCAAACTGCGTGTTCTTAGTATTTACCTCAAAATTAAATGAACCATCTGTACCCCATAATTTGAAAGAATCAGGAACTTTCTTCAATTGATCCTTAACAAGAGATTCTGGAAATTTGACGAAATCGTTATCAATTTCAACAATAGCTCCATTTTGTTTTAATAAATCCTTTGCTTCATCAGAATCAACTTTTACTCCTATAGTTTCTAATAATTCAAGAGTTCTTTCATGAATAATTTGAATCTCATCATTCTCTAATACTTCTATTTGATTCAATCGCATACTTTCTCAATTTAACATTATTATTTATTGAATTACATTCAATTCAATTTTAAACCTAATATTTTATTATTATAAGCCATTAGCTTATCTACTTTTTGAAAAACTTTATCTTTTAATAATGGTTAGATATAAAGTAAAAAGTTAACATTTCTAAAAGATGTAGAAAGATGTCTTTAGAAGAAAAATTAAAACAACTTGTTATTGAGTGGGATGAAGAAGGCTTAAAAAATTTTTGTCACTCTTTACTTGAAAATCAAGAAGCCAGTGCTCAAGAACTACTGAAAATCATTGGAAATGTAATGAAATTTATTGGTGAACAATTTGAAAACGAAGAAATATTTCTTCCAGACTTAATTGGTTCCGCTGAAACCGTTAAAACAGCAATAGATGAAGTATTAGATCCAGCAATTAGAGCAGCAGGGTGTGAAAAAGAAACTTTGGGGAAAGTAGTTATTGGAACCGTCGAAAGCGACGTACATAGTATTGGTAAAGATTTGGTAGCTTCTTTTTTGTTTTCAAATGGTTTTGAAGTGTATAATTTAGGTGTTGAAGTTACTGCAGAACAATTTATATCGAAAGCAGAGCAAGTTGGTGCTCAAATTATAGGTCTTTCGTCTCTATTGACCATGTCAATGGATTTTCAACGGCAAGTAATAGATGAATTAAAGAAAAGGGGCTTAAGAGAAAAATATAAAGTTATTGTAGGAGGCTCTCCAACCACAGATGAATGGGCAGATCAAATTGGTGCAGATGGCTGGGCAGATGATGCAATTGAGGCTGTTAAATTAGTCAAGGATCTAATATCGAAAAGTTAAAGAGGAAAAAAATGAAGTTAAAACCTTTAGAAGTATTTTCAAAAGATGAAATTACTGAAATTCATTCAGCTTCACTTGACTTGCTTACTACTGTAGGTATAAAAATAGATGCTCAAGATGCTAGAAATATCTTTAAAGAGAATGGAGCTGAGGTGAATGATAAAACTTTATTTGTAAAAATCCCTGAGAGTTTACTAAACGAGACATTCAAAACAGTTCCAAAATCTTTTACGCTATACGGTCCTGATGGTTCATTTAATTTTGAGGTAAATACTAAAAGCACACAGTTTGCTACAATTGGAACTCCTGTTAAAATTTTTGATCCTTCTTATAAACGAGGAGTAAGAAAAACAGTTTTAGAAGACACAATCAAACAAATACGCGTAGTTGATAGTCTTAAAAATATTCATTGTTCCCACATAGACGTATGGCCGAATGATATTTCATATATTGCAATCCATGTACACTGCATTTATCAATGGGCAAAAAATACCAAAAAACCATATGGACTTGGTTGTCTTGGAAGGCTTGCAAGCACTGATATGATGAAAATGGCTTCAATTATCGTAGGAGGTGAGGAAGAGTTAATTAAAAAACCAAGGTTTGTTGGATTTATGAATCCTACAAGTCCACTCCATCTTCCACAGATAATGACAAATGGTTTTGAGGTCTTTGCAAAATATAAACAACCAACCATAATCGCTCCTGAAGCATTAGCAGGCGCATCTGCACCAGTATCATTGGCAGGTTTATTAACACAAACAAACGCTGAAATTCTGGGGAGTATCGTTCTATCGCAATTATATAACCCAGGCGCTCCAGTATTTTATGGTACAGTATCTCATGTCACAGATATGCGTACTGGCAACTCTGCAATGGGATCTCCAGAAACAGGGCTTATAACTGCAGGAATTGCTCAATTAGCTCGATATTATGATATTCCTTCTCGGGGCCCTGGAGGAGTTAGTGATTCAAAAGTTTTGGACATTCAAAACGGTTTTGAGCGGACTCAAACGCTAATGCTTGCTGCTCAGGCAGGCGTTAATTATATCACTTGTGCAGGAACATACGAGGCTACTTTAGTAGAAGCATTGGAGCTGCTTGTTATTGATGATGATATAGTTGGTATGATAAAAAGAGCAATTGAAGGAATTAATGTTAATGAAGATACTATTGCATTGGAAGTAATTAAAAAAGTAGCAACCAGTGAAAAGAAAGGTGTTAACTTTTTAGCCGAAAAACATACAAGGGACCATATGAGAAAAGAATTATATATTCCAATGCTTGCTGATAGAAATAGAAGGTCAACTTGGTATAAGAAAGGTGCCAAAGATATTATATTTAAAGCGAAAGAAAAAGTCAATATAATCCTTCAAAATCATCAGAGAACCGAATGGCCAAAAAGCATTGAAGATGAAATGTTAAGTTTTATCAAAATGGTAGAATCAAGAACATTTGATGATTATAAAAAAGCTGAAGGTTTAAGTGTTGATAGCATTACTCTTCCAGATGGAATTAAAATACGAAAGGAAGAATAGTGATTATGAGGGAGTAGATAATACAATAATTATAATACTTACAACGATACTAATAAAAAACAGAAAGATTATCAAACTCGTCAGAATTCTCCTTTTTTTCAATTTTTTTGATGATAAAGTTCTTTTATTCATATCCTAATTTATTAAAACTTCAGTTTTTTTTAATACTATCATCTAATTCTTTTTTTCGCAAAAGCTCAGTTAGAACAACTTTATTATAGGACAAAAGCATTCTTGGCACATAATTTTCTGCTAAATAAGATCCATCCTCCACTTGTTCTTTCAATGGAAATAACTGCGGCGATTTATAAACTGCACCAGGGATATTACTCTCATATTCTTTGTAACCAAATAACTTATTTTTTACTATTACCATTTTCCTTTCATAACCTTCAGGAAGTCCCGCCTTTTCAAGTATAAGAAGGATTTTCTCTCGAGAAAGAGATTCAAGAAGTTCAAGGTCCTCCTCTGTCCCCTCATAGCTAGGGCCTGTTTGAACTGCCTTATAATCAATTTCTTCTACCAATCCTAACATCACTTTAAAAGCATGTGATTCGTTATCTTCATCAACAGCAGAAATCTTAAAAGCTATACCGTGTTTATCTCTGATCGGGGGTGCCATTTTTGCGGCTATAAATTTCATTCTGGTAGTTGTATTATAACCATGCCAGAGCCATACACGATAATGCTGGGGGTCTACAAAGAGGAGGATGAAATCCGAATCCAACAAGTCTTTAAATTCTAATGTTGGATCAATTATTAATTCTTCAAAATCGCCAATTTGGTCATTAAATTGATAAACAACTATGTTTTGCTTTTTTCTTTCAACAGTTTCTTCATCTGGTTGTTGATCGTTCGACATTTTTATGTCTTTAAAAGGATTTATTACATTATTGATTTAATAATATATTATTCTTTTTGCTATAAAAATAGATTACTATCAATGATAACAAAATTAAAGCTTTCAAAACTAAAAAATTAAAGAATAATTGTATTTTAATTAATAAAAGAATTTATTATTATAATTCTAGCAATAACGCGGGAATTGCCAAGTCTGGACAAAGGCGCTGGACTCAGAATCCAGTCTCGTAGGGGTTCGGGAGTTCAAATCTCCCTTCCCGCATATTTAAAATAGTAATTTAAGTGATTTTAAAAATTACGCAATTTCTAATTGATTATTACAACTAGGACAAAATAAAGGTAATTCTTCTTCACATGGCTCTAAATCATCACTACTTAACAATTTTCTCCAACAGATTAACTTGCCCTCTTTTTCAACCATATCTCTGCCATGATGCTGAGGAATAATATTTTTTGTCTGGCAACTATTACATACAATCATTTTTGCATCGTTATCCAAGTCTTCTATTTTCGTTTCTTTGAATTTGTTCCTAAAAGCGAATATCGTCATGCTATTGAGCATTATACCCAGTGAAACTCCCATATCTCCAATCCCGACTGCTAACCAGAGCGTCATTAATCCAATTACGGTCAAAATAGCGAAAGAAACTTTAATTAAGATAGATGACCAAATATTTTGCCTTATAATTCTATTGGTTTTCCGAGATACATCAATAAAAGTTAAGATTTTTTTTAAATCATCAGACATAATAATGACATCGGCAGTTTCTAATGTCAAATCTGTGGCTGATGCTCCTACAGCTATACCTAAATCAGACAAAGCTAGGGCCGGAGCATCATTAATTCCATCTCCTACCATTGCAACCCCATTGTATTTCCTTTTCAAATCCTCGATTTCCTCAAGTTTTTGATCAGGAAGTAATTCACCATGAGTAGAATCAATATCTAAACAAGCACCTATGGTATTACATACATTCTGATTATCTCCCGAAATCATAACAGTTTCGATATTTCTTTTTTTTAGACCATCAACTAAAATTGGAGCTGAAATTCTTAGAACATCTCGTATAATTATAACACCTAACAAATTGCCATCATTCCCTACTAAAATAGGTATAGTACCTGATGATTCAACATCAAGAAAATCATTTTTATTGAACTCATAACCTAGCTCTTCTAAAAATTTTTTACTTCCAACATTATATAACTTGCCTTCAATTTCCCCTTTTATTCCCTTTCCCTTTATAATCTTAAAATTATCTACAGTATAATGGGGAATTTTCTTTTCTTCAGCCATTTGTACAATTGCTTTTCCAATTGGATGCTCAGATAATGCTTCTAAACTAGCTGCAATTTTTAATACTTCCTTTTCATTTTCCTTATATTTTTTTACTTCAAAAACTTTCAAGTTTCCTTCTGTAAGGGTACCAGTTTTATCAAATGCGATTAATTCAATGTCTTTTACTTTTTCAATAAACTTATTTCCTTTTACTAAAATTCCTTCTTTTGCCAATTTTGTTAATGCTGCAATATTAGCTAATGGAGTTGAAAGTGTCAAAGCACAAGGGCAGCTAACAACTAAGAGTATTAATCCTCGGTAAAACCAATCATAAAAATTTAAACCGAATAAAGGTGGTATAATCATTACTATTAAAGAGCTTAGAAGAATTATTGGAGTATAGTATTTAGCAAACTTTTCAATAAATCGTTCATTCTTACTTTTATTCTTTCTAGCAAGTTTAATACTTTCAGCGATTTGAGCAACAATTGTATTCTTGCTTTCTCTAATTACTTCTACTTCAATGAAACTATCGCTATTTATACTGGCTGCATAAATCTCTTCAGATTCCTTCTTAAATACTGGAAGAGATTCTCCAGTAATTGCACTCTCATCAAAATAGGAACTTCCTTTAACAATTAATCCATCTAAGGGGACTTTCATTCCCGGTTTGATCCCAATAATATCACCCTTTTTAACATCTTTCGTAGCAATAAGCTCGTATCTATCATCCACTTTAAGCAAAGCTTCATCTGGTGCTAACTCAAGCAATTCTTTAATTGCTTTTCTTGATTTATCTGTTGTTAACTCTTCTAAATGCTCTGCAATAGCATATAATAAAATCGCTGTTGCTCCCTCTTGACCGTGAATGATAAAAAATGATGCTATCGCAGCTATAATCATTAAAGTATTCGCTGTTATTTTTTTATCTTTAATATCTTCAATAGCTTCTTTTAAAACTCCTGGAACTGAAAGTATTACCGACAAAATAGCTAAAATTTGACTAATTAGTACAAATTCTGTAGTAAATTCTAAAAATATTGAGATCGCAAGTAAAATAGCTGAAGGAATTATGAATAACCAGAATTTCTCTTCAAAAAAGGATTCTTCTTCTTCACTTTCAAACTCATTTTCACATAGCTCTTGAGTACAACTTACCACACTAGAAATAATTAATCACCTATTTATTATTAACAAGCTAGATCTAAAAAAGATGCTATTAATGTTTTATAACAATAAATACTTTGAATTAAAAGCTTAAAAGGACTATGTACTATTTTTTTTATATATTATAAAATATATCACATTTTTTTAATTTATAACGTAAACATCAGCTTTCAAAAGCACCTTTAAACACATTGACTACTAAAGATTGAAGACCTGTATTTTGCGAAAGTTTTTAAAGCTCTACAAAGAAAGCAGAAATAAAGATGCTCAGAGTAAGATTTTTCTTTCCAAAATCTTTATTATAGATTTTTTTCTAATCAAGTAGAATTAAATTTTAAAATAAAAAATTCAATATTAACAATAGGCAGAAAATAAAGTGATTCAAGATACGATACCCAAATAAAATAATGGAATTAATATCTAAACTCCCTAAAGGATATCCTGGTTTAGAAAAATTAATTAAAAAGAATTATAAGAAGATAGATATTGAAAAATTAAAATTTGTTGCTCCAAACCTAAAAAAACCACAAATTGAGCAACTTTTTAAGCAAATTATCAAAGATGTTTTTCCATCAAACCCAAATGCTTTAGAAGTGCTTAAAACTTTATTAGTGATTAATATGGAAATAGACACTAATATTGATGGTGGTTCTATAGAAACTTGCTGTGAATTTCCAAATATAGAGAAATCTCTTCAATTAATAATCGATGCCGGAATCATCAAGAAAAAGTTAAATAAACAAGTCAAGTACAAATTTTTTTTTCAGGAAATTCAAGATAATTTAGAATTCCTCGCAGAAGAAAGACATCATAAAAACGCGATAAAATACTATGAAAAAAAAGTAAGGAGATTTAAGGATAATGTTCAAGATCAAATTGAACTTCTTTTTCATAAGGCAAAAGTAGAACCTTCTGCTGAATTGGTTAATGAATTTTTAGCAATTGCAAATAATATACCACAATTTGAATATGAGCATAAAAGATTAATTGATGTTGCCCAAGAGCTGTTTATCCTTGAAGATGAATATAAAGCGCCTATTTTAAATGTGGTGGGTAACCTCTTTTCTGCTATTGGAAATTCTGAAGATGCTGAAAAAATTTATCTTAACGCTTTAGAGATTTATGAAAATCTAGCTCAAAAGTATTATAAAATTTATTTACCTTACATCGCTTCAACCCAAAAATATCTTGGTTCTTTATATACTGATTTAAAGCGGTTTGAGGAGGCAGAAAAGATTTACAGCGATGCATTAAGATCATATAAAGAGTTAAAAAAACTATATTATAATGCTCATTCAACAGAATTTCATAAAAGAGACGAATTATGGCCAGACAAATCATATATTGATGATTTAAAAGCTTATAATGAATTGTTAAGCAGATATTATGATGTTTTTCTACCGGAAGAACCCTCAACTTCGAGTAATTTTGGAAATGTTGGTATCGATTTAGACTTATTAGAGGATATACAAAATGGATCTATTGATTCTATAGAAACATATAAGAAGTTATCAAAAATATATTATGATCTTTATTTAATTGATATTGCTAAAACTCAAAGTAATCTAGGACTAATCTATACTGAATTAAATAAATATAAAGAGGCAGAAAAAAGGCATCTTAAAGCACTAAAAATTAAAAAAGAAATAGCAGAACATCATCCTGAACAGATTTTACCCGAATTAGTTCTCACTTTGCTAGATCTAGGAGACTTATATGCTAGTTTAAACAGATTCGAAGAAGCAGAACCTATGTTTAAAGATGCTTTATATATTTCAAAACAATTAGCAGAGCAAAATCCAGAAATATACTTTCAGAATGTTGCTTTTATCCAGAATTCTCTCGGAAATTTATACACCAGATTACAAAAATTTGAAGAAGCAGAAAAAGTTTATCTTGAAGCTTTAGAGATCTTTAAAGCCCTTACAAAACAGGATTATGAAAACTATTCTTATAATGTAGCTAATGTTCAAAATAACCTAGCTAATATATATCTAAACCTAAATAATCTTGAAAAAGCAGAAAGTTATCTCACTAAAGCATATAAGAAGGATCCTACTAATATTGAAGTCTTATACAATATGTTGTGTCTTGAATCGCTCAGAAATAATAAAATAAAAGCTTTAGAATTATTAAAGAAAGTATTAAGCGAAGATAAAAATTATATGGAAAGGGCAAAAGAAGATAAAAAATTGGATAAAATTAAGGGTTCAAAAGAATTTAAAGAGTTAATTGATGAAATTGATTAATTAAAATCCATTTTAGGATGAAAGCAATATATTTTCTATTTTTTGTCCACCATATTAAAGAAAATCTATTTCATTCTCAGTTAATTGAACTTTAGTAGCTTCTGCATTAGTTATAACATATTTAAACTTAACTGCTTTAGGGATTGTAATAACAAAGATAGATTTATTGAATTAATTCCTTTATAATTCCTCAAATGAATTATTTTATAACATACACAAGTTTTTGACATTCTTGTTCTTCAAGATTCAGCTCCCTTCGAACAGCATTTCTTACCAAATATCCCCCAATATGTAAAATAGAGTCCTTTAAAATGGAATCTTGATCCATTGAGGCATTACAGGGATAAGCATGATGAGCTTTACTTATTCTTTCATTTAAAGAAATTTCTCCACTTTTTCCATTTTTAAAGTATTTTGATTTTAATTGTTGGCAGATATAATAGGTACTCCCACATGGAGCACTTTGAATAACACAAGTATCTTCAATTGATTTACCATCATTGCTTAGTAAAAATGAGACAATAGGTTCTCCTATTTTAAAATATTCTATAAAATCATCAATAAAATTATGTGTTCTTGTTAAATGAAATCCAATTTTGTTATATTCATTTAAATCTTTACTTAAAGAGCAAAAGGGCTTAGGAAAAGCTGCTTGAATCCTATATTTTTCAAATTCTTCTAACACTTGAACTTGAAGTCCTGCAGGGACCCATTTAGGATTCTCTATTGGAATAATTACTGCTTTTATTCCACTATCTCTTAAATAATTCGGAAGTCCTGATAGTAGATCTTGATGAATACCTACAACCAACAAAAAATCAACAGAAGGGAGATTTTTAGGAAGATATTTTTCTGGTTCCTCGATAAATTCGGGAACTTTTTCACCAACTTTTTCATAAAAGTAGATTGAACTCGAAAAACTCTTTACATATTCACGGCATTTATCACATTTTACGTTTTGTTCCAATACCTCACATGCTTTACAAAATTCTTCATTATTGATGAGATTGCCAACAAATTTTTGTGCCAACATCTCAGTTTCAGGAGCCGTTCCATAGAAGATACCCAATTTATAGAGTTTATCGCTCATCATGAATTAAATATATTTAAGGTTTTTATTTATGATTTTAATTTTTTATAAAGAAAATAAAAATTCCCACGAACATGTTCACATTAGATAAAAAAATCAAAATAAATTTTAAATATTTAAATAAAGAGGTTTATCTTGTATATTTAATAATTATAACTTATAGTTTACCAGTTGAATAGATTTAACTCTAATAACTATAATAATTAAAATATTAAGATCATGGAAATTTTAAATTTTCGTAAAGAAATAATCATAGATCTTCGGGATGATTTTCCTGAACTGCTAGATAAATTTAACCATTTTATTCTAAAACCACTGCCGAGTAAAAAGAATTCTGTTGCAGAATTAATCTTTAATAAAAAAACTGAAAGACTTCCAAAAGAAACTGTTATTAAAGCATTTAAAAGTCCTAATGCAGAAAATGAATATAATACTTTAAAACAATTGAGAAAGCAGAATCTATTAATACCTAAAATATTGTATTTTAAAAATCCTTATTTAATTCTTGAAAAATTAGATGGAGTTAATTTATGTGATTTTATTAATAATAAATTAAAAAATGTAGAAAATTTTGAAGATCTAGAGCCTTTAATTAGAGAAAAAATAATTAAAAGTGTTGAGAAACTAGCAGGTTGGTTAGCAGAATTTCATCATAATAATATGGCTTATAAACCTGAAACCTCTAAGTCAATTGTTTTAAATAAAGGTGATACTCGTTTAAGAGACTTCATATATAATGAATCTACTGAAAAGGTTTATGGAACGGATTTTGAGGAATCATATAAAGGTAATCACTTAGATGACATTGCATGGGTGTGTTGTTCTTTACTAGATACGAATCCAGGTATTTTTGAATTAAGTGAACCTAAAATTAAAATCGACTTGGTTAATTTGTTTCTAAAAAGTTATTATCAAAAAAATCCCAATCTACAGTTTGAATTTAAATATTTCACAGAAAAATTAATAGAAAATCTTAATATAGTAATGAGAAGAAGACATATTAATTTAAATCTGAAAAAGTCTCATTTTATTGAGGAGATATCCCGAGAGATTTAAATTATTATATTAAAACCAATACTAATTATCACATCCTTATAAATAAATTCACATCTCTACAAAAATAATTTCTAAAAATGCAAATTTAATAATAATAAGTTTATTATAATTATAATTTCAATTTTTAAGGAGATAATTATATGAGTGAACTACCTTTATTAGATGCCAAAACGGCATTAAAGAAAATGTCGTCAATAATAGTAGACATCAGTGGTTTGAATAGCGATTATATCCCAAAATTAAGAACACAACCAGATTATATTGTAGAAGCAATTGAAAAATATGAGAATGAAAAGAACAATCTAATGAAAACATTTGAATCGAATAATGAAGAAATAAATAGGTTTAAAAACAAAATCTCCCAAAATCAAAGAGATATCCAAAGATTTGAAGAAGATAATAGTTTTTTAACAAAACAACGCCAAGGTTTCCTTGATAAAATCCAAGGAAAACAAAAAGAGCTAGAAGATACTCAAACAACAATTCACCTAAAGAAAGAAGAACTAAATAGTCGAACACAAAGATTAAAAGAGTTGGAAGTTAGAATTCTAGATTTATCTAGAGAAATAGAAAAATTTGAAGGTGAGTTAAAAGCTCTTGAGAAAGAACTCGAAAACACTTTTGTTAAAAAGGAAAAGTATGTTCAATCTTATGAAAATAGAGTAGCAGCAATGAAAATATTAATTAATAAAAAATATATCAGTTCTTCACTTTATCAATTCTTTAGAGCTTTACAAGTGGGAAGTGCCTTAGATTTAAAAAACATTTTATTAGCTATTGATATGAGAGAAGATTATGCTAAAAAATTAATCAATAAAATGATTGAGGACAACGCACCAATTATTTATAATGAAGATTCAGGCACAATAACACTCAAGGAGGAGGTTGATTTTTAATGAGTTTAAATTTAAAAGATGTTTTAGGCTTAATAGAACAATTCGAAACTTCTTTTGATGGATACTTACAATCAATTCAAAAAAATAGCGAAAATATATTGCAGAATTTAAGTCATACTTGGAAAATGCTAAAAGCAGAACAAGATGAAGCTAAGAAGTTAGAAAATGATATTCAAAATCAGAATTCAGAATTAACTGGGTTAAAAATCAAATCTGATGATCTTGATAAAAAAATCGATGCTCTAAAATCCACTAAAGAGGAATTTACTGCAAAAATTTCAGATTTAAAAAATACTTTTGAACGATTAGATACTTATCTTAAGACCCCTAAATTGGAATTAGAAGATTTATTATCAAAATTGAATTCGATTAATGAAAAAATATCAGCCAAAGAGCAAGAAAAGACTCAATTAGATCAGAAAAAGATTGATAATGAAACTCGCGAAAAAAATTTAAAAACGATATATACAGAAGAAAAAATGTCAGAACTAAATCATAAGTTAACTCAACTTAAAAGAAATAACTACTTCACAACATTCTTGATTGAAAATTCAGAAGAAGAAATACCAGAAGTTGCTATAATTGCTACTATTATGGATGAAAGTAGTGTAAAGCTTGATGATCTCAAGAAACTTCTTGATGTACCCCCTATAATGGCAGTTAGAACGATAAAGCAGCTCGCAGTTAAGGGAATAATAAATCTGGATGAAAATACAAATATTATAACTATGCCATGATTACTTTTTAGATATTTCCTCCTTTTTATTTTCATTAAATAATCTTTTTTTATGTATGTATGAATTTTCTCAATATATTAATTTTTAATTATAATTTTATTAAGATTCTTCGAAAAGAAACTTTTTATATCATTTTTCACGATATGTCCATATAGTAATATCGATAAAATTAATTTAAAATAAACAAAAGTCTTAAAAATGGAAAATAAAGATATCGCTTTAGGTCTCTTAATAATCGCAGTTGTAGGGTTAGCTGGAGGTTTGGGCTTTGTTATAATTGCTACACCAAAAGCTCCAGAACAACCTCAAGTCACACTTTTATGGGGATTACCTGATGATTGGAGTACTGCACCAAATGCGTCCTCTTTTATATTAAATAATGGAACGAATCAAATTCCTATTAGTCTAGCTGATATTTTAGAGGGAGTCCAGCTTGCTATTGAAGAGGATCAAGATCCTACGGGAACCTTTATTAATGAATATAAGAAAACAATTTATACTTATACCTTTTTAGATCCGATTTCTGGACTTTATATTACAGGAGTTGATATTTTAGACATTTTAGAAAAGTATGACACCAATTTTGCTTATAATTTAACGTTTACTTCTAAGAAATCTTCAGATGGTTCAATAGATGTTATTCATATGAGTACAGGTGACATTATCAGTAAAATGTATGAGGGTAATGAAGAACCCGTAATATTGGGTTTAGCAGCAAATAAAACTTGGCTTGCCGATTCATTATATGGAAACATTTGGGGTAATTTCTCAATTATGGGTAAAAATATGCACAACTCATTAACCAATTTAGAAGAAATTAAAGTTTTAGATAGCTGGAAGGTAGAAGTAAGAGTTAATGGCACACTTGAATTTATAATTGATCCAACAAATATGACAGATGCAGAATATACTGATACTTATACCTATGAGAGAGATGATTGGTGGGATTTTAATCGACAATACTGGGGAAGAAATATTAGCGAAATCATTTCACATACATCAGCTACGGGAAAAAATTACACCTTAAGAGTTTGGTCTGAAGACGGCTGGGCAAGTCCTCGTCCATTTGGAGGGAAAAAAGAAGATCCTTATAACAACACTGATGTTGAGCTTGGGATTACTCCACCTTGGGTTGATCATGACTTAATAAATGATACATTAGTTCCTTTGCCCGAAACAAATTTATTAATGAATTTAGTTTATGCTGACCAAGAATTTGGAGAAACAGGTCAAGGAGTCACAGATCCTATTTGGCCTTATAGAAGAATATGTGGATATCATAGAGGACCCTTCTATCTAATTGTCCCAGGAAGACCAAGGGATGTATATATATCACACGTAAACTTGATTGACATAACGGTATATGATGGGCCAATACCTTAAAAAGAATAAAAATTTTCAGTAATTAATTTTTTTTTAATTAAAAACCCAATTGATAAGACTCGTTAAAGATGAAAAAACTAAGTAGCAGGTTGCAGAAGAAAATGAAGATCTTAAAGAAGAATTAGAAAAGAAATAGAAAAAAAATGGAAAAGAGAAACTTTAATTTGCTTATTGCATCAATGTGCATTGGGATTTCTCTATTCTGGTTATTTATGTACAGCTATGTTATTTTAGATATTGATCCCTTACAAAATAATATAACTATTAAAGGCAAGGTCAGAACTGAGATTGAATTGAAACTTTCTGATCTAAAATCAACTAAATATTTACAAATTAAAGACAGAACTTTTCACATAGTTAATGCAATAGGACGTGAATATGATTTAGTGTTTTCAGGAGTTTCATTGTGGAGTATCTTTGAAGTAGAAAATATACTAGAGGAAGATGCTTCAACGTTCTTATTTATAGGTGGAGATGGATATTATGCAGAGACTCCTTTAGCTATACAATTAGCACAAGATTATCCAAACCAAATAATTTTAGCATATGAGCAAGATGGACAACCATTATTTTATGATGGTCCAATAAGATCGGTTGTTGATCATGAAGTAATTCCTGAAAAAGCTAATACTCATTATGCAATAAAGGATTTAAAAACAATCTTAATTCAGTAAATGGAGTTGATAGGTAATTAACAACTTGAATTCAACAACTAGAACAAACAATAATGAAAATAGTATTGATTATAAGCCTACTGGAATGAACCAAGAGAGTAAAAATAAATTAATCTTTTTAGATCTATTATATTCCTCAATTGTTGGAGTGTTAGGAGGATTTATTTCTAGTTTAATCCCTTTTAGCCTATTAATAAAAGTATGGTACCCTCTAACTGGTGGGACTCAATTAGTAAGTGGGCATCATGTTATGTGGGCTTCAATAGTATATGGTCTTACTAGAAAAAAACAAAATATCATTTTTACAATGATTTCAAAAGGAATTTTGGAGTTTCTATTAGGTGATCCGTGGGGTATTATTATCATTATAGTTAATGTTATGGAAGGAATTTGTTTAACAGGGGGTTTTATTATGATGGAGAAATTAGGAGAAGGTGAGACAAAACTAGGATGGGGAATTGCAGGAGGGCTTGGTAATTTCTTTCAGGCTCCTTTCTTTTGGATTATAAATATGCGATGGTATCTACATTGGACATTATGGGTTTTAGCTTTTGCTTTTGCTTTTATTTCAGGTGTTTTCATAACTGGTATATTAGGTAGACTCGTAAAAAACAATTTAATTAAAGCAGGAGTTCCAACAACGTTTTAATAGGGTGAAATCGCATTTCTTCCACAAATAAAATAGCTCTTTCATTTAAAAATTTCTCATTCATTTATGGTACTAATAGTACAGATAACCCAGCAGTTTCGGATATCAATTTTACTCTTAAAGAGGGAGATGTTTTAATTATAGCTGGTCCTAGCGGAAGTGGTAAGTCAACTATTTCTTACGCTATGAATGGAATTATTCCATGGAGGCAAAAAGGATTTCTTAAAGGAGATGTTCAAATCTTTAATAAAAGCATATGGGATTATGACTTTACTGAAATTTGTAGAAACGTTGGATTAGTAAAACAGAATCCTCTAGATCAATTGACAACCTTTACAGTAAAAGATGAAATTTCTTTCGGACTTGAAAATCTAAATTATACTGAAAATGAAATCAAAGAAAGAGTAAAAAACGTTTCAGATTTTATGGAGATTAACTATCTTTTGAATAGAGATATAGATCAGTTAAGTGGAGGGCAAAAACAGCTTACTATATTAAGTTCATTTCTAGCAATGGAACCTAAAATTTTAATCTTAGATGAACCTATTGCTTTTCTAGATCAACATTCCGAAAGTCTTTTATTAAATCGTTTAAAGAAACTAATAAAATCTGACGAATTTAATTTAACATTAGTTATAATAGAGCATAGGTTATCACGTGTTATCGATATTGCTGATAAAATTATAGTTTTAGATGATAATGGTAAGATTGCTTTACAAGGAACAGTAAATGAAATTTTATTTAAAAAATTTGAAGAGCTAAAGGAATGTAATGTAAGAGTTCCTTGGATAATAGATTTATATAATGAATTCAAGAAAATAGAATCCAATTCTCAAAAATCTGAAAATCCTTCAAGCTTTCAGGATCTATTAGAAATTATATCAAAAATGACTCAGAATGAGTTAAATAATATACTCAAAGTTCTTATAGATAAAGAAATTAAACCTAAAGCACTCAAAAAATACTCTGAATTTGAAGAAAAAATTGATTTTGAAGAGCTTTATATTGAAACCTTTAAAGACAAAGTTCCTTCCTTTCCAGCTAATGAAAAAGTTATATCTTTAGATTCAGTAGAGAGGGGAAATATAATTCTAGAAACTCAGAATTTAAGTTTTAAATACCCTAATAGCGGTATTAAAGCAATAAATGATTTAACTATAAAAATACAAAAAGGAGATTTCATCGGTCTGGTTGGTCCAAATGGTTCAGGTAAAACAACATTGTTATATCTATTAGCAAATTTATATGTTCCTAGTTCTGGAAAAATTTTATTTAATAATCAAAATTTAGAAGAAATTAACCCATACTTTTATGCAAAAAAAGTAGGTTTTATTTTCCAAAATCCCGAAAGTATGATTTTCAAATCGACAATTAAAGACGAAATTCTGTATGCACCTAGAAATTTCGGTATTCTAAAAGAGGTCAGCAAAGAATATTTTTTAAAATTAAAGACTTTAATCGGAAATGAAAGTGAATTCAAGAATCCATTTAAATTAAGTTGGGGACAGAAAAGAAGATTAAATTTAAGTTCAATTTTTGTTTACAATCCTCAAATAATTTTACTAGACGAACCGTTTATCGGTCAGGATCAAAAAACAATTGATTCTTTGATAGAAACATTGTATATTGAAAATAAAAGGGGTAAAACAATAATAATTTCTTCTCATGATTATCATCTATTACTAAAATATACGAAAAGAATTATTGAATTGAATAAAGACGGTTCATTAAGGGATTATGATATCAATAGCAATTATTTCCTTAAACACAAGAATTTAGGACCTGTTATATTATTTGAACGAATTAATGAAAGATTAGAAAGTGAATTTAAATAAATGAAAAGAAATAAAAATATTTTGGATTACAAGAGATATACATTTGCCTATTTTCCAGGAACTTCTTTAATGCATAAACTAAATCCAATTTCAAAGCTCACTTTCTTAATTTTTTTAACTATTTCTCTGTTTTTAATTGATAGTATTATCTTTTTAGCTTTAGTTTTATCATTTATTTTATTGTTAGCATTAATTAGCAATATCTCGTTAAAAAATTTAATAAGAAAATTAAGATTTATAACCACTATACTCATTTTCAGTGTTATTCTGAATATCTTCTTTAATGCTATACCAAATGAAAATGAAATTGTTCTTTTTTATCTATTCAACTTTTCATTTTTACCGATAAGAAGATTAGCTTTATACTTCGCTTTAAGAGCTTTTTTTATAGTTTTAACATTATATACTTCAGCAATAATTTACTCTAATACAACAAATATGAAAGATTTTGTATATTCATTAATAAGATTAAAAATTCCATATAAATATTGCTTTTCTTTTATGGTTGGGGTAAAATATATACCTACAATAGAAGAGGAAGCTAGAACAATCGCATTAGCTCAAAGAGCTAGAGGGTTTGGTCTTGAAAATGCGAATACTATCAAGAAAGCCTATAGGTTAATTTTTGAAAGGTTAGTAACAACTTTAGTCTCAGTGCTTCGAAAAGGGCATACTAGTTCTATTTCCATGGAAAACAGATGTTTTGGGATATCCAAAGAGAGAACTAATCTAATTCAAGTCAAGTATAAGGCTATTGATATAATTTTTATAATTCTTTGCACTAGTATTTTTACATTTTTTCTTTTCTATTTCTTTAATCTAATCCCTATTCCACGTTTCCCATCTTTGTATAATATATTTAAAAATCTTTTTTAAATCATATTTTTTCTTTTTCTTTATCCCTAACCTTTTTTGATAGTTTCTTTTCCAGATCCCTATAATAAGCATGACAATTGAAGCAATTATCATCAAGAACAATCCAAAACTCGGAATAATTGCTCCAAAATTGGATAATAATGATTGACCGCTCGTGATACCGGTAAATCTGATCAATAAATTAAATGATATTAAGATAAAGATTGGATAGATAATTTTCAAAATTCCGGTAATTATAGGTTTTAATAAACTTAAATAGGAATATATAATCCATCCTAAAAGGAAAAGCATCGTTGAAATTGGTGATATTTCTCCAATAAACAATTTCCAAGTAAAAAAATTATTAAAAAAATATATATGGGTAAAATTTACACTTCCACTTTCATATGAAATCCAAGGTAATATTATTGAAATATAAAAAAATGATTCTGTAATACCTATAAATATTAATTCCTTAATGAAATATTTTTTAGCTTGAATTTGATCTTGCTTATCTGACATTAAAGAAATTTTATTATACCTCCTCCAAATAATCAATGCTAATATAGAAATTATTAAAAAGCTTATTAAAGATAAAAAAATGATAGTATAATTACTTGTTAATATCCCTCCCGCATATATATTTGATGTAAACCATACATCTTCTTTGCCTTCTAATTCAACGGCAACGTAAAAATCAAGTCTAGAAGTAATTATCCAAGGATTTAATTCAGTAGACCATGTATTATTTACCTGTTTATCAAGTTCTATTTTCTGCCAGCAAGCTCCCAATATATCTGTATGCTTATAATAGATTTTTACAGATTCTACTACCTTAGTTGATTCTATCTGTATATCAACTCGCAATGTTTCTCCAATCAATTTACCTATTTTTCTAACATTCTGAATAGTAATATTGGGTGGGATAGAGCTGTTATATAAAACAAAATCAATAAATGATTTTGTAGTATTTTCAAATCCAGGAAATCCATGATGCTCGTTTGGATATATCTGAAGGAATTTTTTTGAATGATTCACTGCTTCGTATGTACTTCTTATAGAGCTATAATGAAAAAAATCATCATTTGTTCCAATCTGCCACATAATAGGTGGCATTTTTTTTGATTTCAGATAATAAATCGGATCGAATCTTAAAAGTTGATTATTTCGATATGAAACTGGAATCTCTTTAGGACTTTTACCTAAAATCCAAAATATTAATTTATTCGGATATTGCAAATTTTTCACAATATCTCCTAAGGCAATATAGGTGACTACTCCCGAAATCCGTTCTCCACATATTCCTGCTAACCACATAGAATTTAATCCACCATATGAGATTCCAGTGACCATAATCTGTGAATTATTCACAATTGAAAGATTTTCTAAAACTCTTAATCCTTGTATTGCACCACATAATGTCAAATAAAAATGCGCTGATTTATTATATTCACCTTGATAATACATATTATTAGGATTAGGTTCTGCTCCTTCTGATTTTCCATGCCCTGGATGAGAATGGCATAATACAATAAATCCCTTTTCTAAATAAGGATAAGCAAGCTTAAAAGCAGATTCTGCATTGTCATTTATCCCATGCATACAGAGACAACCAGGATTACTCGAATTGACTACTTCGGGATATAATAAAAATCCATTTAAGGTTAAATTTTCTGGGGTCGCCCCTACCCAATTTGGGGAATTAAAATAAATTTCTTGCGAGGTAAATTCATATTCTTGTTGAGTATAAGGATTCGTATATTCTATAGTACTATTATCACTAAAGATAATGTTAAGATCAGTATTATTTACACGTAATATTTCATCTTGCCAAAAGTCTAAAATATTAAAATCTGTTGCAGTTTCGAGAAGTTGGTATTCTTCATTGATTTTTTCCTGAAATGTAAAATTGAATTTTACGAAAAAATTTATTGAGATACCGATAGTAATAATAAAAATTAAGAAAAATTCCCGAAAATTCCTTCTTAATTTTAGACTCATGATTAAACTTATTTTAAAGCTCACCTAATTAAAAAATTATTCTTTTTCTTAATAAATCATACTCTAATGATTAGTTTAGTTTTTTAGAAATACAATATTATCTAATTTATGGTTTCTGAGATTGTAAAAGAAATACAAAGAGAAAATAATATTATTGGTAGAACAGAAGAGCTAAAGAAAATTATCTTAGCAAGATCAGTTAATAAAAATATATTGATTGAAGGTGAAGTTGGAGTAGGTAAAACAACAATCGCAAAAGCAGTCGCTTCTTTTTATGACGCAAATTTCTACAGAATTGATTGTTCAGAAGATACACTGCCTCATAATTTAGTAGGCTATTTTGATCCTCCTCTAGTCATTTCAAAAGGTTATAATGAGGATTCGTATGTATATGGACCTTTAGCATCAGCAATGAAACAAGGAGGATGCCTATTTATAAATGAGATTAATAGAATGCCAGAAAGTACTCAAAATTCCCTTTTAACATCGTTAGATGAGAAACTTCTTGAGATCCCAAAATTAAAAACTATTCATGCTCATGACGATTTCTTTGTAATTGCCACATTAAATCCAACTGCTCATGTAGGAACCACAGTTTTAGGAGAAGCATTAAAAGACAGATTTATTTGGATTAAATTAGAGTATCAATCTCCAGAAGAAGAAATTAAGATTATTAAAAAGGAAGCTAACTTGGATTCGAACAATGGACAAAAAATTGCTACTATTTGCCAAAATATTATTCAAGTTACACGAGAGATCACTTTATTACGTAGAGGAAGCTCAATTAGGGGAGGAATTGATTTAGCTGCTTTAATTAAAAATTCTGGTTTAGAAAAAAGTTCGAAAAATTGGGTTGATTCCGCCATAATGGCTTTATACAATAAGATTGAACTTGAAGATGGTATTACAAAATCAAAGACTGAAATCATAACTGATATTGTATTTTCAGTATTAAATAAGTCGGATTTTTAATAATCGATGATTTCTCTAAAGAAAGTTCTGAAGAGATTGAGAGTGGTAGGCTTCACGTTAGACTTGCAGATAGACCACCTGATAAAGAAATTTTACGATTTGAAATAATTAGAAAAAAAAAGAAAAAACCAGATTATTATCGTAATTTAGCAAATACTCTAGATTATAAACAAATTAAAGAAATGACTTATCTAGCAATACATTACAAAAATCTTGAAGCAATAATGGGTTTATTAAAATCAAATATTTATGCCGCTACTGATGCTCTTGATTGTGATGAAGGAGTAAGATTTTTCACCGAGAAAGCTAAAGAATCAGAAGCCTTTATGCCTGAAGTGTACTTTTTTATAAGACGTCCTATAGGAGAGAAATATAAAAAGGTTTTTAGAAGATTAGCAAGACAGAGTATACTTACTAAATCATTGAAAATTACCAGCAAAGGTATAAGAGGTCAAATAAAAAAGATTGTTCCATATTATGAAATTGGTATGCCTGAATTTGATTTGGATGAGACTATACAACATAATCCCTTAAAAGTTCATAATAAAACTTTGAGTTATAAGGATATCTATGGTATAAGAAGGAAACAACAAAAAAGAAAAGTAGTGTTAATTCTTGATACAAGTGGGAGTATGTATGGAAAACTTTTATTAAACGCCGCCCTTACAACATCAGTTTTGGCTTATAACATGGAAAAAGAGGATTATAGTATTATCCTATTTAATTCTACAGCAATGGTTCTTAAACCAATAGATAAAAAAAAAGAGATCTCAACAATTATAGATGAAATTCTTGATTCTGAAGCAGTTGGATTTACTAATATTTATATAGGCTTAGAGAAAGGATTAAATGAATTAAATAAAGTAAAAACAACTTCAAGAAATAAATTTGCTATCTTAATTTCAGATGGAAATTATAATAGAGGAGATGATCCCGTCCCATTAGCAAAAAAGTTTCCTAAACTACATGTAATTGGCATGCCTGCTGAAAATGATGCTGATCGTGGGATTGATACTTGTAGGGAAATCGCTAAGGCGGGAAATGGAAAATTTTTTGCTGTAAATGACTATAAAGAAATTCCAAGAGCTTTAATTGAATTATTATCTCAAACTTAATTATTTATTATTCAAATCTGAAAAATTATTATGAAAAAAATAATAAGAAAAGTTTCCGAAGAAGATATTGATCTTCTTGTTGAAATGTATATGACTGACGTAGAAAATCATGAGCAACGAGCTATTGAGTTTGCAAAAGATTTAATCTATAGATTCAAATCGATAATATGTGTTTCTAATAAACAAGTATTTGGATGCATTACATGGGATACTAAAGGTGGCTTGAATGACGGCGTTATAGAATTAGTAACATTAGGGGTAAAACCAAATTATCAAAGACTGGGAATTGCAAGAGAATTACTCCTTTATCTAATAAATGAGGCAAAAAAATTTTTCTCAGAATCTGGATACAAGCTTAGAGTTATTTATCTTTTTATGGAAAGAAGTAATGAAATTGCACACCGATTCTACAATTTTATGGGTTTTCGTGAAATAGCTGAAATTCCATCATTTTATCCTCACGATGATGCAAAAATTTGGATAAAATATTTTTGATAAAATATAAAAATTCTATTGCTTTATGATCGAAAAAATGAACTTAGATAAAAAAAGTTATAAGAGTTATTTAACATGGCTTTTTCATCACCTATTTAAAAATAAAATTTTAATGATTTGCGTTATCTTTGGGATTATTCTCGTAACATTTACAAGAACTTTAATTCCTCTTACCTTAGGGGATATTATTGATACAACGGTTATGATTAGTGATATAAGAGAGATTCTGCCTTTAATCTTCATTGCCTTTTTCCTTTATATTTCTAATATAATTCTTGATTACGGTTCTATGATGGCAGGACATTATTTAGGATTGAAAACAGAACAAAAAATGCGAACTGAATTTTTTGATGTAATTCAATCAAAACCTTTAAAATATCATGATAGTACTAGAACAGGTGATTTGCAGGCACTTGCTACCTATGATTTACGTATTATAAATACTATGGTTTCTCACGGTGCATTTTATATTTATCCTTTCATCCAAGTGATTATTGCTGCGATATTATTATTTAATATACTTGACTTAAGACTAGCATTATTCTTTATGCCATTTCTAGCTTTCTATTGTTATTTTGTTTTATATTATCGAAAGAAACTCTCCCCATTTGTAACTTCACGTATGCAAAAGCATTCAAATATAGCAACTGTTCTTCAGGATAATATTAGCGGCTCTAAAGTGATAAAGGCCTTTACAGCAGAAAGATTCGAAAGAAAAAAGTTCCTTTCAGCGGTGCAGGCGTTTAGAGATAACTGGATCGGGGAAAACGATGTACAATCTAAATTCTACCCTCTTTTAACTGTATATCTCGCTACAAGCATAATTTTTATTGCTAGTTGCTTCTTTACATACTTCAATACTCTTTCAATAGGAGAATTAGTAGCTGCTAATTTACTTTTAATAACTCTTATTGATCCAACGAATTTAATTTTCTGGGCGACTAATGACATGATGAGTGGTTTTGCTGCATGCTCGCGACTATTTAAAGCATTATCGAAGGGAGAAAGTGAAGAATTTAATAATTTAAAGGAAAAATTGCGTAATAGTTTTAAAGGAAAAATTGAATTTAAAGATGTTTCGTTTACATATGAAGAAGAAAATTCTAATAATCCCGTTTTTGAAAATCTAACATTTAAAATTGAACCTAAACAAAGAATTGCTTTAGTTGGACCAACAGGTTGTGGAAAAACAACTCTTGTTAAATTAATATTATTGTTATATAAACCAAAAAAAGGGATGGTTTTAATAGATGATGTAAATATTCTGGATTATCCTCTTGAAATGTTAAGGAAACATATTGGTTATATAGAACAAGATGTTTATCTTTTTCCACGATCTATCAAAGAAAATATTGCATTTGGTAAACCAGATGCTTCGGATCAAGAAATAAAACAAGTTGCAAAATTAGCACAAGTGGATGAATTTGTAAAAAACTTCCCTAATGGATATAATACTATTGTAGGGGAAAGAGGAACCAGGTTATCGGGAGGAGAGAGACAGAGGATCGCAATTGCTCGTGCTCTTTTAACAAATCCAGATATTATAATATTAGATGATTCAGTCTCGGCAGTAGACAGCGAAACCGAAGAAAAAATTGGTAGAGCCATTGAAAATGTCCTAAAAAATAGAACTACCATAATAATAACTCATCGTTTACATACAATCAGGACTTCCGATAAGATTTTAGTATTAAAAGATGGAAAAATCATAGCAGAAGGTGCACATCAGGACCTATTATATAGCTCAGTAGACTATAGACGAATTTTTGGAAAGCATCTTGAATTACCGGAAATTAAAATTAAAAAAAATAAGGAGAATTAATTTTGGGACTTTATTCTAGTGTTATGGAGCAAAAAATGGTGCGAAAATACTCAGATCGAGAGTTATTTATTCGATATATAAAAAGATTAGCTCCTTATAAAAAAAATATATATTTAATTGCCATCTTCATCTTTATCGCTTCTATTGCGGAAATTATTAATCCTTTAATAGTTGGATTTTGCGTTGATGAATTATCTCGCCCAAATAGCAATATGTTTTTAATTATTATTGTTTCTTTATTATATATTTTGTTTTCTGCCACAATATGGATTATGTTTTTTCTACGCAGAAGGCAATACAATAAATTTGTTCCATATTTCTTAGAAAATCTCCGAATGGATATCTTTGACAAATTACAAGAACAAGATATCAATTTTTTCGATAATTATCAGAGTGGCGCATTAAATACAAGAGTTTCAAATGATGCTTTAGATTTCGGAGATACAACCTCTTTAATTGCTGAAACTGCTGGTAATTTCCTTATAACCTTACTCACATTTACTATATTAACGTTATTAAATTTATATCTTGCTCTTATAGCATTAGCAGCTGTACCGTTTGTTTTGCTTTTAATGTTTTCTCTTAGAAAATTAGCACGAATAGTTGGTCGAAGTTATAGAAAGGCAATAGAGAATGTTAATAATGCAATGGTAGAATCTGTTGAGGGGATTCACGTTGCAAAGAGTTATGGTCAAGAGTCTACCATCTCAACTCAATTTAATGAGATAAATAAGGATTATTTTAAATCAACATTTCGATTAACTGCTGTAACTCACCTATGGAGGCATTTATTAAATTTTATAGCATCTATAACGTTATTGATTATATTATATGTAGGTGGAACATTTGTTATTGAAGGTAATATGACAACCGGAATTATTTTTACTTTTGTGCTTTACCTTCAAGGATTTTTTAGGCCAATAATTATTCTTGCTACCTTTTTCCCTCAACTTAGTACTGGAATGGCAGCATATGAGCGTATTATTGAAATTCTTGATTCTGAGCCAAAAGTAAAACAAAATCTCAGCGAAATTGAAGTTGAAAAATTAGAAGGAGAAATTGTATTTGAGAATTTATCCTTTTTTTACAGAGATAATGAGTGGATTTTTAATGATTTTAATTTAAGAATAGAAAAAGGAGAAAAGTTAGCCATAGTTGGTCATACTGGAGCAGGAAAAACCTCACTTATTTCTCTTTTAGCACGTTTCTATGAATTTCAAAAAGGAGTAATTAAAGTTGATGGAATTAATATTAAGGACATGAGTTTAGACTCATTCAGAAGAAATGTAGGGATTGTTCAACAAGATGTTTTTTTATTTTCAGGCACTTTAGAAGAAAATATTCGTTATGGAAAACCAAATGCTTCCGAAGAGGAATTATGGAATGCTATTAGAGCAGTTCATGCTGAAGAATTTATTAAATATTTACCTGAAGGACTGAAAACACAAATTGGTGAAAGAGGAAAGGGTTTATCAATAGGTCAAAAGCAAATTATTAGTTTTGCTAGAGCTATTTTAAATAATCCAAAAATTCTCATACTTGATGAAGCAACTTCAAGTGTTGATGCCTATACAGAAGCGATTATCCAAGAAGCACTTAAAGAACTACTATCTAATCGAACTTCTATTATAATTGCACATAGATTATCTACAGTTGTTAATGCTGATAGAATAATAGTGATGGATCATGGGAAAATTATTGAAGAAGGGAATCATAATTCGTTACTTGCAAGAAATGGAAAATATGCTCAACTTTATAGACAGTATTTTGAGCATCAGAGCCTGGATTGGCATATAGTTCATAATAATTAAAAATTGGAATATTAAATTAACTTCTTTATTAATCAAAATTTTTATAGAAAACTATCTTAAAATTTAAATAAAATAATCTAAATTTAGTGAACTGTATGGAAAATTTAGATAAATTTGAGGAAATTGCTAATAATAACTTAAACCTTTCGAAACAAGAAAAGGAAATTGCGAAAGATACTAAAATGCTAACAAAGTGGGAATTGAGTAAGGCTAAGGCGAGAGAAAAACTTGTAAAAAATGAATTTGAAATAATAAAAGTGAAAGACAAATTATTTGAAAAAACCAAAAAATTCATAAAAAAAAAGCAATCTGTAAAGGATTTAATGGAATATTCAGATAGAGGGTTAGAAATTGAACTTAACCATGCTTTGTATAATGAGAAAGTATCAGAAGCTCAAAAAGTTATCGCAGAGACACACATAAGAATAGCTAAGATTGAAAAAGAAATTGTAGAGCAAAAGATAAACCTAATTGAAGAAAAAATGAAGGTGGCTAAGCAAAGAGGAAAATTAGCTAAAAAACAGTATTCATATATAAAATTAAAAAGAACGAATTCTCCTGAAGAAAAGATTACTAATGCGAGGGATAGATGTATCTCACATCAAAAAGAATTACTCGAAGAAGAAAAAAAATTACTTGAAAAAAACAATGATATAAAAAAATTGGAACATAAATTGGCAGATCTTAAAAAAGAGCTATCACAGAAGTTAGCTGAACGAGAGAAAATAAGACCTGAATAAGTCTCAAATATAATTAAATCCTAAGTTGATAATCATTAAACAGATTCTTAATTATATCCATTTCTTCTTTTTAAAAAATAAAATCATCAATATACCAATGCTAATCATTACGGTTATTAATATTGGATATGCAAATGGATTCGAAAATTCTGGCATGTACATAAAATTCATCCCATAAAATCCAGCTAGAAATGATAAAGGTATAAAAATCGTCGAAATTATAGTAAGAACTTTCATTATATCATTCATTTTGTTGCTAATACTTGAAAGATAGATATCTAGCATTCCAAAAATGATATCACGGTAATTATCTAGCAAATCAGTTATTCTAAAAATATGATCATAAATGTCTCTCAAATAAATTTGTAAATCGTCACTAATAAGTTTTGATTGTTCTCTTTGGAGCTTATTTATTACTTCCCTTGTTGGCCAAATTGATTTCCTTAAATCAATATTTTTACGTTTTAAATCATATATTTTTTGAAGAATTTCAGGTTTAGGTTCATAGATCAGGATATTCTCTATTTCTTCAATATTTTCTCCAATTTCTTCTAAAACTATAAAATAATTATCGATTAATACGTCAATTAGAGTATATTCTAAATAATCGGGGCCCATAAAACGGATTTTACCCTTTGCTGATATTATTCTTTCTAATATTGGTTTAAAAACCTCTGTATCTTGTTCTTGAAAGGAGATTACATAGTTAGGTCCGAGGATGAGACTTATTTGTTCATTTTCAAAAGATTTCTCTTCTCCCTCAAAAAAAATGCGTCTCATGACTATAAAAATATAATTCCCATAATCCTCGAATTTAGGACGTTGATTCGGGTTTAATATATCTTCTAATACAAGAGGATGTAATTCAAATGTGTTCCCAATATATTCAATAGCTTTTTCATTTGTTAGACCAATGATCTTTATCCATCGAACTTTATTTTTATCAATTTCATTGAACTTAAAATATAAATCACTCAATTCACTTAAACTATAATCCTTATCATTATAATCAATGACTGTAATTTTAGTTTCAACTTCTTTCTTCTCACCTGTATATATTAAAGTCCCTGGAGGTAACCCCGTCTTATGAATCCTTTTTCTTTTTATTAATCTCTTTATTTTATCTCACCACAAAATAAAAATAAAATAATAGTAATAATTTATTCCATCTTCATCCTATATTTGTCTCACTATACTTGGTGTACTTATATCAATATTATATTTATTCATAGTATCCAAAATTGAAGACCGTAAGTTAGCTTCGATTCTTTTTAAGGCTCTAATTTCATTAATGAATACAAATAGAGTATACTCAACAGCAAAATTTAAGAAATTGGTAATTCTTACAAATGGTTTTGGTTCCTTTAAAATCAACTCTACATTTTCTGTTGCTTCTATTAAAGCGCTCTCCACTTTATTGCGATCCTCTTGATAATCTGCTGTAATAGCAATCTGTCTTCTTATTGTATTATTTCTACCAAGGTTTTCAGTCTCATCTGTTAATAGCTTTTGATTGGGCACTGAGATTTTTGCGCTATCAAGATCTCTTAATACAGTATAAATCAATTTAAGCTCCTCAACTTTGGCAATTCTATTATTATGAATAATATAATCACCAACTGTAAAAGGTTTACTAGTCATAATGATAAATCCTGCTATAGCATTTCCTAAAGTGTTTATCGCTGCAAAACCGACTATGGTACCACCCATAAGTGTAAATAATGACGTTATCCACCCAATTGCTTCAACAAATTGGATAAAAATAGCACTAATGACAATAAATACAATGATTATTTTAATTAGGCGTTGTAAATTCTTAGCGGTTGTTTCTTCAAGTTTTTCCTTCTTTTTTAATCGGTTTATCTGTTTTTTAAATACTAAATAAATTATCCATCCAACAATGATTACTACTGCAACTATTATAATATTTGGTAGATTTGTTAAAATCCAAGCAATTATATCATCTAAAATAGTTTGAAAAAACACTTTTATTCACCTTTTCTGAGTTTCATAAAATTGAAATCATATATCTTTTCGTGGTATTTCAATATTTAAAAGTATTTCTTATTTAAGTTATAAAAGGTTTTTAGGAATTCTTTTTAAATAGAAATATTATTTGAAATGTTCTGCTTCAATTTATATCTAATTTTAGTCATTCTGCTTTTTTTTGCTTCTAAAGGTTTGGAAATACCTAATAATTCAAAAAAATTAACTTTCTGATTTAAGGGAGTTCTGAAAATAAGTTTTCTAAAATTTTTTTTCCAGTAGAATCTTAAACTATTCAAAAATTTTAAAATATCTGAGACTTCTTCATTCTTTATATCTATATACGAACTTAACACATCTTCTAAGGAATTATTCTCAAAATTTCTTTTTTTAAGTAATCCATCGAAAGTAAGGATATATATTGTATTATTTAAGTAGATACTTTCTTCTTTATTTATAGTCAACCCAAGGTAAGAGGAAAATTTATTAAAATTTTGAAGAATTTTGGTTTTCAAATATGAATTCTGGATTATATCCCTATTTCGGGTTTTAATTAAAGCTTTTTGATCTGTTATCTCTATCTCTTTTTTTTCAATTGCTCTATAATACATTACCTGGATGTAACTATATATAAGCATTTCAATATCAGAATAGAATTCTTGTATTTGTCTAGTTAAAAGACGATCATCTTTGAGATGATCCCAAATTATAAAAATTAGGACAGCAGAAGAAACAATTAGATTTAAGTATACAATAAAGGATTCATTAGCCATATAGGATCACTATATTTCTCTCTTTTATGTTAATAAATCTGAACTTTAAATAATTTACACTATATAATATCTTTTCCATATATCGAATATATATTAAATTCACTTGCTTTTAATTATTTCTATAAAAATCATTAGAGGCTGACTTTTACCGGAAAATATAGAAGCTATTGAAAGAATTATAAATAAAAACATAAAAGTAGCGAAATAAGAAAAATAAATCGTGAGATTAAGAAAATATAGATATTTTTAAATTAATATTATTTCAATAAAATATGGCAGAAAAGCAAAAACGATCCCACCAAGTTCCCTCAAATGGTGAGTTTTCTGATAATTTTCATTCTAATAGAAATATAGGAATTATTTTATCATTTATCTCATTATTTCTTCTTGGCTTCTTGCCAATTATATCAAATAGCCGCCCAAAAACTTTGGATGCCCTAAATTTTGCTTTTTACCTGTCTTTATGGGAATTAACTTGTTCGCTAGCTTTGTTCTTCTATGAATTTACTAAATCAAAACCAGGGATCTTTCAAAAATCAATAGATTCTAAAATTCGAAGAAAAACTTTTAGAGTAATGGGACTAACCGGAATAATTTTTACAATTTCAACATTTTTTTATGTCTATGCGTTTGAAACAGCAGGGACCGTCAGTGCTGCTATTGCTATGCAAACTTATCCCTTATTTTCAATCATAATGGAATTTATTTTATTTAAAAAAAAAAAACGATTAAGCGAGTTTGTTTTCACTTTAATAATGATTGTAGGTATATATTATCTTGGTACAGAAGGTACCTGGCTTATTAACGATTTTTCTCCTTGGTTTGCATTAGCATTGATAGTTCCTGTCTTATGGAGCATAGCCCATGTGATTATAAAGAACACACTTGATACTTCTCCCATTACTCCAAATCAAGTTACATTTTTTCGGGTACTTATATCTTCCATTCTTCTTTTTGGAATCTCTTCTCTTTTAAACGGCACTAGCAATGTTTTTGAAGGTCTAATAAGCCTTGAATTTCAAATATTTGGATTTCTTATGGGGCTTGTATACTATTTAGAACTAGTCAATTGGTTTTATGCTATAAAGCATGTGGAGGTGTCTGTAGCGAGTACAATTACCACACCTACTCCTATAATCACCATGATTTTTGCCTTATTTATTTTAAAGGAATCTATTGAACTATATCAAATAATCGCTATGATCATCGTTTTTGTGAGCTTATATGGCTTAATATGGTCAGAAAGAAAAAACCATAATAAAAAATGATATTAAAATTATTATTAGTCTAAAAATGTAAAAAATTGGACTAATGAACTTTCAAATGATAATTACCACGAATTATAATAGTTAGGATTTTGTAATAATTATGAGTACATTTCCCTTTTTATGCCCTGTTTCGACATACCTGTGAGCCTCGACAATATTTTTCCAGGAGTAGCGTCGATCTATAGCCGATGTTAAATTCTCCGTCTCTATTAACTCTTTAATGAAGATCAAATCTTCTGTCTTTAATTTGCTACTAGAATCCCTAATAACATTAAAATAGGTTCCACCTTCCTTTAGAGCCTTTTTACCATGTGAACGCGAAAGCTTGGCTACCGCATCAAAGATAACGTCATATTTCTCGCCGCTTTGGGTAAAATCCTCTTTAGTGTAATCAATTACTTTATCCGCTCCAAGAGATTCCACCAATTCTAAATTTGTGGTACTACAAACTCCGGTAACTTCTGCTCCGAAGTATTTAGCAATCTGTACTCCAAAAGTACCTACACTTCCAGAAGCTCCATAAATAAGAACTTTTTGACCCTTCTGGATATTTGCCTTTCTAAGAATATTTGATGCTGTAATTCCCCCAGAAGCAAAACCAGCAGCGGCTTCTTCTATTGTTATATTATTCGGCTTTAATACCATTATTCTATCTTCAGGTAAACATTTGTATTCAGCATAAGCACCAAACTTCATTTCTGTAGATGCAAAAATCTGATCCCCTTTCTTAAACCGCTTAATTTCCTTTCCAATTGATTCAACTTCTCCAGCTAGCTCCATTCCTAGTATAGGTCTTTTTGGTTTTTTAATCCCTAACATTAAATGCAACATAATAGTTTGAAATTTGGAGGTTGGGTGTTTACCTCTTCGCACTATCACATCCCCTATTGTTACTGATGTTGCATGAACTTTTATAAGGACTTCATTATCCTTAGGAGTAGGTTTTTCGACCTCTTTGAACTGAAGAACTTCCGGAGGACCATATTTTTCATACACAATTGCTTTCATAATAATTCTTATTGGAGGGCATTAAATATAAACTAATGACTTGTTTGATAAAGAAATATTAAATTATATTTTAAATCTCAGCATTAAATGTTGATTACTTAATATAAATATTAAAAATTTAAACTCTGCTTCTTTATTTATAGTTAGAAATATTAACTTCATTATAGTTAAGTCCTAAATAGAGAGAGAAAGGATTGGTCAGACCACCGACAGAAAAAAATATATGTCTCCGTTGTAAAGGAGCGAGATTATTATGTGGTAAAAAAACCTGCCCTATCTTATTAAAGAAATCAGTGTTGAAATCCTTAGTTCCCTTCGAATTTGATAAAACTCTAAGAGATATTGAAGTTTTTGGGGCCAGTCCACCGGGAGTTTTTGTTGGACATTTCAACTATCCTAATGTTTATTTGGGTCCGCTTGTACCTTTCCAAGAATTCGAAATGAATCTGAATGTTTCTGATAATTACGTTCTTGATGCTCCTGAACTTTGGTTTGGCAAAAAGATGATTGAAATAGTTCGATATAGAAGTAGCTTAGTGAGAAATAACTTTAAAACAAACATTCGTATAGGTCGTACCTCAAGAAAGAATACCCCTCCAATTAAAGTCCAAAAATTATTAGAATCATCTCAAGAACTTGCTATGGCAGCTCGTCCCGTAGATACAGAAACTAAGCTAGAAAAAATGAACCTTAGAATGATGATGGATAATCATGCTCCTCCAATTGGTCCAACTGGGATGACAGAGAAAATCCGAATCACTGAAAACGTTAAAGTACATCCGAAAGTTGAATACTGTGTTTCAGATACAGATCTTAAAGCTACTAAAGCAGTTTCAGAATATTTATATTTTAAAGGAAATGTGCCACAATCAACAATTAAAAGAGTATTTTCAGCGGGATTACTTGGTAAGAAAAGTAATCGTAGGTTAGTACCAACTAGATGGTCCATTACCGCTGTTGATGATATAATCTCTAAAGCCTTAATTAAGGAGATCAAGAAATTTCCAGAGATTAACGATTATCAAATATTTGAAAGCAGTTATTTAGATAATCATTTTAAAATACTTCTCTTCCCTGGAAAATTTACCTATGAAATGAATGAAGTCTGGGCTCCAAATACATTATGGAATATATCGTTAGATGGTAGAAATAGGGATCTAAAACCCCAAATAATGACCGATTTTGAATTCTATCAAGGAAGAAAAAATTATGCGAGTAATATAACAGGCGCTTATTATGCTGCAAGGAAGGAAGTATGTGAATATCTGTATAAAATTGGAAGACAAGCAAGAATCCTTGTTTTTCGAGAAGTTTCTGGGGGATATATAGTACCTTTGGGAGTTTGGGTAATCCGCGAGACAGTTAAAAATGCGATGGAACGTAGATATCCTGCTCATGAGCCCCTTATCTTAGACAATTTTGACGATGCGATTCGCGAAATGGCTGAAGGATTTATGGTCGATTATAAGTATTGGAAACAAAGTAGTAAACTCATAAATTTCATAAGGACTCAAAAAACAATTGATAACTATTTATAGTTAACATTTCCTTCTAAATTCTTTTCAATACTTTGTTTTTTCACTTCTAATACAAATTGATTTAAAGAATAACGATATATTTAATTTTTTAAAACTGTTCATTAAACTGTTCATTAATCATATCAAAATAATAACAACACATTTAAATATTAATATTTCATTATTATGATAAGGGTGTTTATTATGGAAATTATGAGTGAAAAAAGTAGAAGAGAAATAATTATTGAAGCCAAAAAATATGGCGGTATAACTTTGCGTCATCAATCATTAAGAGTTCACAAGAATGGAGCAAAATTTCCAATAAGTAAGGTGTATCTTGATGATGAGGTCTTAAACCCTAAAATTATTTACAGTTTAATATTAATTCCTGAGGCAAAAATCGCGACCAGGTCTTCTGTATCTTTAAGCTATTTTCATAGAAAAATCGGTCCTATTGTGTTTTATTCCTATCCAGAGGACGCTCTGAATATGAGTGAAAAAGAACGAATAACTGAAGTGTGGATAAGTAAAAAAGATAAAATTTCTGAAGCAATGGTTCAAGATGTTAATGAGGGCTTTATTGTTCATCAATCTAGCATATTATCTTCATTAAATTATTATTTTGAGATCCCTTCGGAATGGGCTCGTGGAAATAAAGAGATTTTGATGATTATTATTATCTTAAATACTATGATAACTCGAGAAATAGAAGCAAAAATTTATAGACTTTGTAATGATTTTGCTGCAAAATTAAAAAATAATAAAGATCTCTTTAAAGCATTATATCTTGAGGAGATAAGGTCCTTCCAAGATGAAGAACAAGCAAATATAAGAAAACAAAGCGAATCTTTAAGAAAAAGCATAGCAGATTTCTATAAACAAGTTGATATATCAACCTTTTAATTTTAAGCTTTGTTCCTTCAATAATTTGAAACTATTAATTTTTAATAGAATTATTATTTTTTTTAAATTCTTTTTCTTACTAGTAAATTAAAGAGGTTATTTGAAAATGCTGAAAAATTATTAAATTTATAGATTAAATATAGTGAGGTAGTTTATTATGATTTGGAAAACACGTATAACACAATTAATAAAAACTAAATATCCTTTAGTTATGGCAGCTTTCGCTGGATTTGGTAGGACTGAATTCGCTGCATCGTTTTCTAACGCAGGCGGTTTAGGAATTATTACTGCTCTTAATTATAAAATCGAGGAGTTTAAAACTCAATTAAAAAAAATGAAAAATTTAACTGATAAACCATTCGGGATTAACTTAACTGTTTTACCTCCTGGCGTACGAGCAATAGGCGGTGATTTAACTAAAGAAGATTACTTAAATTACCTAGATATTGCTCTTAATGAAGGTGTGAACATTTTTACTACTTCTGCGTATCAGTCAACATATATAGGAGAAAAAGTACGAGATGCAGGAGGTATTTGGTTTCATAAGTGTGCATTATTAAGGCATGCTGTTTCAGCAGAAAAAGCTGGTGCCGATGCGATAACCATTATTGGAATGGAGGCTACTGGTTTTAAAAATCCTTATCAACATACTACTTTAGTAAATATAACTATGGCAAAGAAATTTTTATCAATTCCAATAATTGCTGCTGGAGGAATTGGAAATGCTCGTGGATTTCTCGGGGTTCTAGCTATGGGTGCAGAAGCGGTATGCCTTGGAACAGCAATCTTAACAACAGAGGAAAGCCCTGCCCCGATCAGTGCTAAAAATTTATGGTTAAATACAGATATTACTACTGTAGATTATCATAGACAATTATATCATCGTAGTCTTGGTGCAACTCGAGTTCTTTCCCCCGCAATTGCATATCAAAAAGAAATTAGTCCCTTAAAATCATTTATCGAAAACCTTATGAATGAAGCTGAAGAGATTTTGCATTCATGGGGTTTTACAAAAGAAGAATTTAATACATGCAAATTAAAAAAAAAAGATTAAAAGTAAATTTATATTTCCAAAGGTTCAAGCTCTTTTAATTTCTTAGCTTTTTTAATTTTTGGATTCTTAATTAAGTGTCCTTTTATCATTACCTGTGACACTTCCCCTAGATACTCTATTTTTTCTAGAGGATTACCCGATACAACAATTAAATCTGCAAATTTTCCAACTTCAATACTTCCAGTAATTTGATCTACTCCCAGGTTTTCAGCATTACCTTTAGTCGCAAAATAAATCGCATCTTGAGCACTCATATCAGTATATTTAAGGTAATACATTAACTCTTTCCATACCTCATATTGTAATGAGTAAGGAACTGATGCGTCTGTACCACAAGAAATCCTTAAACCTTCTTTATAAGCTTTCTGTAAAGCGGAAATCATTCCTTTTTCAATGATAATTGCATTTTCAAAACTTTCTTGTGTGATCTTAGTCTCTTCTTTTGGTAAGACAGCCATTCCCATCCCAGCAGAAACAGTTGGAACAATGACAGTATACCCTCTTAAACTTTTGGGATTATTTTTAATCAGCGGTACTAAATCATCAGGAATTTCAGCAGCATGTTCTATACTATCAACTCCTCCATGAACTGCTTCTCTTATCCCTTCTGTAGATTCACAATGCGTTGCGACTAATAAACCACCCCTATGCGCTTCAAAACAAGCAGTCTCAATTTCTTCTATTGTCATTTGGGGCCGTCCCGCTTCTCCAACTTTTCGGGCATCCATTACACCTCCAGTAGAAAGAATTTTAATATGATCAACTCTCATCCGTAGATTTTGCCTTACCGCCTTTCTAATTTCAGGTATGGAATCTGCTACAAACGACATCATCCAACCATGACCTCTTGTAATGCAGATTCCCTTTCCAGCACATAAAAGTCTTGGACCAACGATCTTTCCTTCTTTAATCTGATCTCGCAATTTCAAATCAATATATAATGGATCGGACATTGATCTTAGAGTTGTTATACCAGCATTCAATGCATTTAAAGCATTTTTTTTCATAAGTTTCATTAAAATAATTTTTCCTATTGGAGTTGCCATGAATTTTATTAAACGCATCATGTTTTTATCGCTTAATTTCATCAATTTCGTTGGTTTTCCACTACCGGTTAAATGACAGTGGGCATTTATTAATCCCGGAAGTACATATGATCCTTTTAGATCTACTTTTTTAAATCCTTCTGGAATTTGAACTTCACTTGCATTCCCAACTTCAATAATTAATCCTGCTTCTTCTCCTTTCTCAACTATATTCTTAATTAATATCACTCCATTCTCAATTACTCTACTTTCTCTGTTCCCATCAATTATATTGCAGTTAATCAACGCTAAATCTTTTTTAGGTTCCTTCTTTCGGTACTTTAGTCCCACAATCCATGAAATTATAAGATACATCAGAAAAAGATCAATAAGGCTTCCTATAACAGAAATTATCCAAAACCATGTAATTGGCATCCAACTTGAATTTAAGTGAGCAAAATTTAAAGTCACATCATACATTCCAATTCCAAAAAGATTCAGAACATCTAAAATACCTAATGGAATTCCAGCAAAGGGAATTAACCACGGATAAAAATTCAATAATCCTACAATAATGTAAGACAACATTCCAATAATTCCTTCTACAGAACCATAAGTAATCCACGCCAAGAGTGAAATAAAAACAATGATTATAAAGAGAAAAAGGAGTAATGTTGTTAAAAAACTTGAAGATTTTTTTTCTTCACTCAAAATTTATCATCGTTTTTTATTATATAAAATAATAAATTGGTTTTTTAATAGTGCAAAATATTTCCTATAATAAAAAAATAATTTGAAATTGTATTGAAATGTCAGAAAAATCAATAGTATACTGGGCATCTCCTATTGAAGTCGCATCGTTAAAAAACTCAGCAGAAAATATGGTGACAAATAATCTTGTTAAGACTAGATTAATTTTAGATAAAATTTTAGATAATATTAATACTAATGATAAAGTTGCTGTTAAGGTTCATGTAGGAGAAGCACATAATACGCGTTATTTGCGCCATGATTATGTCCGTGAAGTTATTAGAGCGATTAAATCAAAGGGGGGAATCCCTACATTAGTAGAAACTCATGGATTAGGAAATAACATTGAAACATTAAATATATGTGAAGATTATTCAATCTGCGTAGGACATCGAAAATCAACTTTAGATCATCAAATAATTGCTCAATTTCATGGTTATACTGAAGAAATTGTAGAAGCACCATTGAAATTTATCGATGGAGAAGAAGGTTTTAATTATAAACGAATCAAAATTAATGGTATTCATTTTGAAGAAGTTTCTGTAGCGGAGGGACTTTTTGAATTCGATAAGTTTGTAGTTATTTCTCACTTTAAAGGACATCCACAAGCAGGCTTTGGAGGAGCATTAAAGCAACTAGGGATTGGAACTGTGTCTAAAAGAAATAAACACTTAGCCCATTTCGATAATCTTTTAACTATAAACACTAAACACTGTGATCTTTCACTTTGTAAACAAGAATGTATAGACTCTTGCCCTACTGAAGCAATTACCATTATAGGTGACTCTGCCGTAATTGATTCATCATTATGTGTTGGATGTTTTCGATGCACACAAAAATGTCCAATAAAGAGGGCAATAAAAGGACCCAAATTAAATGAAATAAATATATTTGTTGAGCGTTTTGTTGATAACGCTACAGCAGTTATAAATTCATTTGGACCTGAGAAAATCAGATATATCAATTTTGCACTTGATATCCCCCTTATGTGTGATTGTGTTCCAAATGCAGGAATGGCAGTGGTTCCTGATCTGGGTATATTTGGGTCGTCTGATCCGGTGGCAATTGATAAAGCTTGTTATGATGCTGAAATAAATGCTCCTGGTCTCCCAATAATGGATAAAGATGGTAATTGGTTAGCACCACTACAGCAAGGAGTAGAAAAGTTTAAAGCACTATTGGGTTTGGTGAATCCTTCTCTTCAATTTGATGCCGCTATTAGAAATAAGATTGGTAATGAAGAATATGAGTTAATAAAACTATAAATAAAAAAATAAAAATTTGGTTTTTTTTTCTTTCATTTGAATGAAGATAAAATCGTTATTTTTTCATAAAAAATATAACTCTTTATGAAACTAAATATAATAACATATTTTTATTTTAAAGAATAATGATGAAATTATATATCTTAAAAGTTGAAATTTATGGTAAGTTCTAAGAGGAAAATTCAAGTTCCGACTGTTAATGAACAAGCTTTAATTTTTATGCCTCGAAACAAGCAACCTTTAAGTGGAATTTTTTCACTTATAGTAGTGTTAATAATCAGTATAATTACTTGGTATATCTTTTTTGATCCACGGTTGCATGATCCACATATGGTTCATTATGCTTCATTGATAGGTGGTTTTGGCTTAATTGGGATTGTATGGGCAATTTGGTTTGAAAATTGGCCTTATTATGAAAAATTTAAGAAACCTTGGAAAATAGGATTGATAGGAACAATAATAAATATCATAATAGCTCTAATCTTTACCTTTATACTCTTACCTTTATTTAACTTAATATATCCTCCTTCTATACAAATAGAAGATAGCTTTCTTTCTTGGTACGTTGGAGCGTCGATTTTTGGGTCTCTGAGTGGTTCAGGTTTCTCATTTTCAGTCCTGTGGGTAGCAGGTACTATGTATTGGCCCTTTTTTAAACATAAGCAACCAAAAAGAGGAATCTATATTTGGATAATTGGCACGATTATTATGATTATTGTTTGGTTAATTCTCTTTTTACCTTCTGGAAACCCAACAGCTATAACTGAAGGTGATATTGTGAAACGACAATATGCATATTCTCTTGGTTGGACACAATGGCTTATCTTCTTTTCACTTTTAACCCAACTAGTCTATGAATATTACCCTTGGAATAAGCTCGGAATTAAACAACCTTATATGGGAATAATTTGTTTTCTTGTTTGTGCTATATTAGGTTTAATAGTATCTCTTATATTTCCTTTTATAATTCCATTTACCTTTGATCCAATTTTTTTAGCAGCAGGAGGTGACCCCATTAATGATGTCATACGATTCAAAGGTTGGTATGTGATGTCGATCTCTTATGCTATTTTCCTGATTTTAGCAATTGTTGTGGTTTCTTTATTTTTTGATAATTGGCCAAGACGATTTACTCAAAGGAAAAATCTTATATTTCGATTTCTTTTAGTTATAATTCTAGGAACAGCGGGATTTCTTGGATACTACTTTGTAGCACCGTTTGTATTTGGAGATCCTATTGGAGGAGAACCAAATGAGTTCTGGAATATTAATCCAACTCCTTTTGTATTATGGTTTCTATGGATAGAGTTGCTCTATGCTTATGTTTGGAAGAAGTGGCCTATATATAAGACCTATAGGTGAAGGTTTTGTATTCATCAAGAGATACCTATTTTAATATGGAATTTTCTTGGATTGGAGACTGGTCAGGTCGTCGTGCGACCTTAACACCGAATATTGAAGCGATATTTGATAAAACAAATCAAAAATCGTATACTTATGAAGATTTAAATAATAGAGCTAACAAAACAGTACAACTTCTTTTAGATTTAGGAATTAAGAAGGGAGATAGAGTTGCAACTTTTTCAAATAATAGAATTGAGTTAATTGATTTATTTTTTGCTACCGGAAAATTAGGTGCAATTTTAGTCCCATTTAATATTCGATTAGCATCTCAAGAAATTGAGTATCTTGTGAAAAAGATGAAACCATCCTTAATATTTTATGATTCTAAGTTCCAAGAAAAAGTAGAACCAATTAAACCATTAGATTTTATTAAACAGACCATCGTTTTTGGATCTAGGCAAGTTATGGGAGATTCAACTTATAATAACCTAATTCGAGATAAATCAATCTTACCAATAAAAAGACCAGTAGTCAATTTCGAGGATCCACATCTAATTTTATTTACAGGTGGTACCACTGGTTTACCTAAAGGTGCAGTTTTATCTCATAGGTTAATTTTTTGGAATTCGGTAAATACAATATTATCCTGGGGTTTAAGACCTGACGACATTCAACCACTTCTATTTCCACTATTTCACACAGGTGGATGGAATGTATTATTAAATCCTTTTTTTCATCTGGGAGCAAAATCTATTCTTATGGGAGATTTCAATCCAGTAGAAACACTGGAAATAATTGAAAATATGAAGTGTACCATTGTAATCGGAGTTCCTACCATGTTTCATCTTATGTCTAATCAGGCTGAATTCAAAACTGCAAATTTTGATTCAGTACGAATTTTTATATCTGGAGGTGCACCTTGTCCAGTTTCTATAATGGAAAGATACTGGGATAAAGGTAAATTATTTAAAATGGGCTATGGGTTGACAGAAGTGGGTCCTAATAATTTCTATTTACCAGAAGAGAGTATTAAAGAAAAACCAACATCTGTAGGGCTTCCAGTTTTTCATTGTGATGTGAAAATAGCGAATACAGAAACCGGAAAGAATGTAAACAGAGGAGAAGTAGGAGAATTAATGTTAAAAGGTCCACATATATTTTCTGGATATTGGGATGACCCTAAAGAGACTAAAAAAGCAATAGAAATAGATGGTTGGGTCCATACAGGTGATTTAGCAAAACAAGATGATGATGGATTTTATTATATAGTCGGCCGTAAAAAAGAGATGTATATTAGTGGAGGAGAAAATGTTTTTCCAGTTGAAATAGAAGAATTATTATATAAGCATCCTGCAATTAATGAAGCTGCAGTTATTGGAGTTCCTGATGAAAAATGGGGAGAAGTTGGCAAAGCATTTATTACATTAAAACCCTATAAATCGATTACTCCAGATGAAATAAAAGAATATTTATTACCGCTTTTAGCTAAATATAAAATCCCTAAATACATCGAAATAAAAGATTCATTACCGACTAGTGGTACTGGTAAGATATTAAAAAAGGATCTAAAATAGGTGTTAAACGATGGGTTTCCGTCATGTTGGTCTGGAATCTTGGGGAATTTACCTTCCTAAGGAGAGACATAGCAGTGAATTTATTTCAAGGGAAACAGGTATCCCAGAAGAGATAATTCAAGAAAAATTTGGCTTAAAGAGCAAAACAGTTCCTGGTCCAGATGATCATACAGTTGCAATGGGAGCAAAAGCTAGTTTTCAGGCTCTTGAACGAGCAAATATATCAGCTAATGAAATTGATCTTATAATATGGGCAGGTGAGGTTTATGCTGAAAGACCTATGATGACCTATGGTATTAAACTCCAAAAAATATTAGGAAATCCTACTCGAGCATGGGCGTTTGATATAAATCAGAGATGTGGAACGTTTTTAGTAGGTATGCTATTAGCAAAGAGTCTCATTCAGACAGATCCTGAAATTTCTAGAGTTTTAGTCGCAAGTGGCTATAGAAATTCAGACTTAATTAATTACAAGAATCAACGATCTCGTTTCATGATTAGTTTAGCAGCCAGTGGTGTAGCTGCTGTTTTAAAGGCAGATTACAAAGCTAATGAGATTTTAGGAATTTCAGCAATTTCCGATGGAAGATTTGCAGATGATGTTTACGTTCCCGCAGGAGGTACAGTTCAACCAATCTCTTCTGAAGCAATAGAAAAGGGTCTAATTTATTTAGATGTTCCTGATCCTGATGGATTAAAGGAGAGATTAGATATGTTTTCTATGGAATCATTTGTAAGAGTAATAGATGATGCTTTAAAAAAATCCGGATATACTAGAGAAGATATCGATTACTTAGCTCTATTACACATGAAAAGGAGTGCATTCGAGTATGTAGCAAAAGCCGTTGGAGTTGATCCTTACAAACAAGCGACTTATTTTGAAGAAATAGGTCACAATGGACAGAATGATGGAATAATCTCATTAGAATATGGATTAAAAAATGGAAAAATTAAAGATGGAGACATAGTTGTTCTTACTGCTGCAGGAATAGGATGGGCGTGGAATGCGGGAGTTATAAGGTGGGGAAAATCAAAATAATTAATTTTTTCTCCTTATGTATTTTTATTTGTTCCAAAAAGAGTTTGCCAATTCGTTAAACTGTTCTGAATGGTCTAAAATCACTAAATGTCCACCGTTAGGGATAATTTCTAATTCTGATTTTGGTAGCCACTCATGAAGCATTGCACTTGCCCAAATGGGAGTAGTTATGTCTTTTTCTCCAACAATCAGTAAGGTTGGGATATTTAACGTTCGCAAATTTTCACAAATATTAAAACCTGCAGAAGCAGCTGTTGCCATAAGACATTGTTCTTTTGTCATATGATCTGTGACTAAACTCGCAACAAAATTTGCAGTATTTTCATTATATGGGTTAAGCCCCCTTTTACTTATCCCCTTTGCAAATTCTTCCAAAGGATAAGCATCTACTCTTCCCAAAACATCAGTTTCAGCTTCAAAGCTAACAAAACAAAATCCACTCGCGCATAATATCTTTTTCACTTGAGAAGTATTTTCGAGCCCATATACAAGACTAATCATCCCACCCAAAGAATGTCCAACTAAATAGAGATCATTTTTCCAGTTAAGATAATTGAGTAATGCTTGCATATCATTAACATAATCACGAATCGTAAACCTTTCAATTGGTTTTGTGCTCCTACCATGTCCTCTTAAATCAAACCTCAAAATATTGAAATCTTTTTCAAAAAACTTTAATTGCTCTTGCCAACAATCACTATTCAAAAAAAGACCATGTATTAATACCATCTTGGGCCCATCTTTATTGCCTGTGATTTCATAAGCTATTTTAAAATCATCATTAAGTAAAAAATACTCCATATTATCAAAAACACTTTCTTTGTTGAAAATTATTCGTATAAATAAAAATATATCTTGATCTTATAAAATATTTTTAGTTCATTCTTTTATAAGAAATAAAAAACGAAAATTTTTATAAAAAAAGATTCAAATAAATTCATATTATATGAAATACTTTGACTTTAAATTTTTTATAGGAATTGGTTTTTTTCTTATTGATGTTATTTTATGTTTTATTATGATTTATTTTGGACACTTAGGACTATGGCAATTTGTTGATGAGCCATTAGCACTTATTTTTTTAATAGTAATAATTATCTTTTTAAGTATAGGATTTATATTCATGATCCTAGCTTATAAGAGTAGAAAATTCTAAATTGAGTTATTTTAATAATCAATTGGTCCAAAAATATTTTAGAAAATATTTATATAGTAAAACAATAAATATTTCTAATAACAAATCTGAAATTCATTTTATAAAAAATAAAGAGTGAAATATAAAAGATGAAAAAAACAAAATTAACCTTAATTATTCTATTTTTTTTAACTGTTTTACTCGTACTCAGTCCAGCAATATTTGTTAAAGCCGATCTTTATCAATGTCCTGATACTAAAGCTGGAGATACTAAAATTTTAAAGGTAACAACCGTAGATGATGCCGGTTTAACACGAATTTGGGATGCGAATTGGTCAGATATAATTGAATTAGCTTTTGGAGAGGGATCTCATGTTAAAAACGCTAAGTTAAAATCAGTAGTTCAAGGCATAAATACTAATGATACGACCTTTCTATTTGGAGTAGGCACCGTCCAAGTTTGTAATATAACTGTTGACACCTGGAATTGGACAGTTGGAACTATCAGTGATGAGGATATGAACCCAGATCCAACACATGTTCTTGTTGTTAAAGATCCTAATAATCTAACTGCTTATGTACAGGCCTTAAGCGCCTTTTTATTAATGGACTCTAATGTGACTATACCATGGGGAGGACAATACTTATTACAATTACCTGTACCTGCGAGTGGTTACTTAGAAGATCTTATATGGGAAGATGATTGGAGAGCTGACGGAGCTACTGTTATTCATGATGCACCAATAGGATATTTTGATGGTGATGATTCAGAGGAATGTACTGAAACCTGGACATATTACGATGACAATGGAGCATTTATTGGATACAAACTAGAAAATAATGAAAGCAAAACTGTTTATGAATATAAAATTCAATTACCATTTATTCCGGGATATGAAATTTCATTAATTTTAGGAATAACTGTTGTTTCAGTAGTAGGTATTATATATATTTATAAAAAGAAATCCTAAAATTCTCTTAATTTTCTTTTTTTTTTAATTTCTATTTTCAACTTTAAGTTTTGAATTTGTGTATCAAACTTGCTCTATAAAATACCAAAAATTTTTAATCAGATTTTCTTGATTTCATTTTAACTATATCATCGGGTAATAATTTTAAAATAGGTATAAGGCATATAGAACTAATTAAAGCCATAATAGACAAAATAAGATACCCAGGGCTATATTGATTATTAAATATTAAAAATAGTTGACCTAGTAGTAATAAACTTATGCTCCTTCCAATAGAATACGCTAGGTAATTAACTGAATATATTGTTGATCTTATCTGAGGTGGATTAATCTCTCCAAGCGTTGCTTGAGTAAGAGGGTCAATACCTCCAAATAAAAACGCACCAATAAATGCGAAAATAAGGAATATGAATGCAATTACAGGTTCTTTTGAGATAAAAATCAATGAATATCCGATAATATAAATGATTGAACCTGAAATCAAGCATATTAATATAACTTTAATCCTACCTACTTTACTTTCTTCACGTTTTTTATCACCTATTTTTCCGAATAATGGACCAGATGGAACTTGACTTCCAAAAACTATAATTAAAAAGATTGTAGCTAGTGTGGAACTGAGAGAATAGTCATTTTTCAACATTGAAATAAAGAATGAAGATATTGCTCCAATAGCAATAAACATCACGAAATTTAAAATTAAAATCCATATAGTTGACTTAATTTTCAAAATTTGCTTTAAATCTTGTGCTCTAATTTTATAATCTAATTTAATTTTAGCCTCATTTAAATCTCCAACAGAAACATCCATTGAACCTCTAAGAGGCTCTTTAATAAGAAACAATAATCCTGTACAAATGAATCCTCCAATAGATATTATTAAGAGAGGGATTTGCCATGTATATACTTCTATTAAAAATCCTGAAAGTACCTGTCCTAATCCATTACCTAATACATAAACGGCGCTTAAATCACCAAACTTTTTTCCTCTTATCGATGGTTCAATTAGATCGATTACTAAGGAAAATACAAGGGGTAATATTGCCCCAAATCCTATTGCTGTGAATGATTGAAAAATCAATAATGAAATAAAATCAACAGCAAAAATAGTTAAACAAATCAATATTGACCATTCTAAAGTTGCAATAATCAATAATATTTTACGTGAAAATCTATCCCCTAATATTGCCCAAATTATGGAACTTAAAGCTCCAACCATTAAGAACATTGAATTTGTAAATGCTACTTGCTCTTCGCTAACTAAACTCAAAGCTAATGTAAGTTCTTTTGCCATAGGAGTAATTATGCTAAATAGTGCCGAAGAAAAGAAAGTTAATAGAATTAATATTTTAGTTGAATAATTTTTCATCAATTTCACTAAATTCAAATATTAAAGAATAGTTAATTATGATTAGATTGTTGTTTTATTTAAGCTTTAAATTATAATTTAAGAAATATATTCGAATAAAAAATCAGAAAAATATTGCTAGTTGATAAAAATAAAGACGAAATCGATTAAAATAATTTTAAATCTATTAGCTTCCTTTTTGAGAGGGGAAACAGATATAAAGTCTGATGAGTATTACTCAGACCAAATAGTAAATCATTATTATAATGAAGTCGTCAGATATTGGAGTCAGCTAAATTTCATTATTAGGAAAACTGTCAGGTCTTTAAATAATTATAATTTTCATGAATTTAAAATGGCAGAATTCTTATATGCGACTTATCGTATTATTCATGAAAAATCTTCTATAACAACAATATTAAGTGAATTACCAAATTTAGAAACTGATCTAATGTTTTTAGATAAATTATATACGTTTTCTTGGAAAATTGCTTTACAAGGAAAGAAGTCAGAAGAAAAATTAAGTATAAGACTAGCAATTCCGCGCTTTTTAATTAATCACTTGAAATCCGTAATGGATTCCAATTTTTTACAGGAAAATCTAAGGTACCTAAATGATTATAATAAAAATAGAAAAATATATTTCCGAATTAATAGCTTAGCAGATATAAATAATCCAAAAACTTTAATAAAGACAATTAAATCAGATTATCAGGAGAGTTCAATAAAATTAGCTGAAGATCCAGATATTCCCGAATTATATTATACTTTAAAAAAAAGTAAACGAATAATTTTAGAAAATAGGTATTATAGGGAAGGAAAAATTATTTTTCAAGATAAAGCATCAGCTACAGTTATTTATCTCTTACATCCTCAACCTAATGAACTAATCTGTGATTTGTGTGCTGCTCCTGGTATTAAGACTAGTCTAATTGCTCAGTATTCTAAAAATAAAGCAAGAATCTGTGCTAATGATATTAGTTTTACAAGATTATCTATTGCTCAGCAATTATTAACTAAACTATATGTTAAAAATACTTTATTTATTAATACAGATAGTATTAATGCACCAATTAGACATGATTTTTTATTTGATAAAATTCTTATAGATGCTCCATGTACTGGAAGTGGAGCATTATTAACACATCCCGAACTTAAATGGAGACAAAGTCCGCAGTTCTTACATCAAAATGTAATATTACAGGACAAGTTAATTCACCAAGGGCTTGAATTATTAAAACCAGGTGGAATAATGCTATATTCTACTTGTAGTCTATACCCAGAAGAAGGAGAATTGCAGATTATGAAATATTTAGACAATCTCGAGCCATTAGAAATCCCTAAATGGTTGTCACCTTGTTATCAAATAAATAATACCTTAATAGAAGGCACAGGAAGACTTTTTCCATCAATTCATAATACGCAGGGATTTTTCATAGCAAAATTCAAAAAAAAACCAAAATAATAAAAATAATTTAGTTTTAAATTTAATTTATGGGTTAAAATGACTAATTCAAAGAAAAAATACTGGACTGTAGGAGAAATTGATGCTACTGGGGTTAGGGGCCCTCATGAAGTAGAATTAAGAAATATTAGTAAAGCTAAATGTCGTTTCTTTATCGATATCGATACAAATGGGTTAAAAAATATTGTAGAAAAAAGTCTTGGAGGAAAAATTGAAAATATTGGTTTTGATGAAGATTGGACAATTACAATGGAAATGTTTCCAGAGGTAAATCTCCATTTTGTTTATTCATATTATGGAGATGAATTTGGTGATGAGCTTGAAGCAGAATTTAAATTCCTTTTTTCTGGTGAGCGAGTTTTTTGGGTTCCAGGTGAAGATAGTGCTACATATGTCGATATAGTTATGGATTTTATTGAAAGACTATTAAAGCATGAAAGACCATTTGAAACTGAATATACGAACAAAACAGATTTAATGAAAAAAGTAATTATGCAAAGAAGCCAACCATTTATTTTATTAAACGAAAATGATAAAATTAATTTAGCTAAGTTTTTAAATGCTGAAATAAATGTGACGTCTGACGGATTATCTATCGTAAAAGAACTCTTTCCTGAAATAATTGTAGAGTTGACTTGGACTAATAATGATGGGCTCGATATTTCCTTTAAAGGAAAAAATCTAACAGATATAAGCAGTTATCATGTAGAGTTCTTAGGAATTTTTGTAATAAACCATATTTTAAGATATATTGCAATTCATAATAAGGATAAAGATTTACCCGATATTTGTTATATTATGTTTTCCCGGTATTTTACTAAAAAAATGGATTGGGAACACAGAAGAACTTAACTTCTAATATATGAATTTAATTTCAAACTATTTAAAAATAATATCTATTTTAGATTTAATTTATATAGCGGTCCAATAAACAGACCTACCTTTTTTACTTGTACGTTTGACTTTTTGAGAGCTTTCTAAATCCGACATAACTTTCCATATTTGAGAATTATTTAATTTAAAGTACTTCCTTAATTCAGGTGTAGACATTTCAGTTCCATTTAATAAATTAATTATAAGTCTTTTGATTTCTTCAATTGTATCATCATCAGAGACTTCTGGTTTGTCACTCTCTTCTTCAAAAGTTTCCATCTCATCTATTATTCTAAAAGCTACTCTATTTAATTGTTTAATATTATTTTCTATTCCTGTTGGCTTCATAAATAAGCAGCATAATTCTAGATCTTTTGGAAAAGCTACAATATAGAAATTATCATACAAAATTGCTCTTGGTTTTTTACCTGCATTTCCACCTCTAAAGGCAAGATAAAAATTCATGGCAAAATCATCAAGACTTAATAGTCTTTTAGCATTGTTGTATTCTTTTTTCCATTTTAAAAATGGGCCATCAATCATATCGAATCCTATAAGGGCTGCTCCAAAAAGTTCATTTTCATTGAAGTTCAATTTCATTTAACCTCCTTTTTATTAGAATTTGTTGAAGTTCTTTTCTTATGATATCCATCAATTTTGACCGTTCTCTCGGATTTATTGCAGTTAATCCATATGTTTTTATTTGGAGGATATCTTCAACTCTTTTTGGTTCCATACGTCCATCATTTCTTATTAAATCCTGCTTATTTGCAATAGCAATTATGGGACAATCTTTCTCTACAAAGTGAGTAGCATAATTAATTAATTCCCGAGATCTCAATACATTTCGTGGAGTAGAATCAGTTACAATAAATACTATATCAGAACCAACTAAATGATCTTTACTACAAGATTTAAGATATGCTCCTTGTCCAGCAAAATCCCACACTTTTAAAGTATAACTGTCAAACTTAACTGTTTTCAGATCAAAGCCATGTGTTGGTAGATATATGCGATCTATCGTATTTTTAGAAAGTAATTTCATCATAGTTGTTTTTCCTACAGCAGGTTGACCGATAATTGAAATTTTTACTAATTTGTTTAATTCAGAACTCAACATATTTTATTCCAAATTTCTGATATTTTCAAAAATGATTTTAAAAGAAAAAGAGGAGTTAAATTATATGAATCTCGATAATATCGTCATATTATAGAAATAATCTATTTAATTGTAAAACCAAAGGAATTAATTATTCTAACTTCAAACATTATATGTAATATATTTCCTTATGAATGTATCAAAATGCATTAAAAATGTCTGTTATTTGAATGTTATAGTAGAATAATAATAAAATTAATGAGAAAAAGGTTGGAAGAATTAAACTTAGAGTTAACAGTCTTTGGGATACTTTTAAACATTCTTGTATTGTATTCATGATAGTATCAAAATATTTTGGATCGCCCCAAATTCTAATTTTATCGAGAGTAGAGTCATAATAATAAAATTCTACCTCTTCATAATGATTTTCTGCTTCTTTGATTAGTTTTTCAAGTTTTTTTAAGATTTTTTCAAGTTTAATTTTATCTCCTATTGGTGAATATCCCCTTCGAGTGAATTGCCTTGCGACAGTATGAGAATCGGATGTTGTTATTTCTCCCCTCTCTATACCTCTATTTTGAAGAAGATTCAAAATATAAGATCTTATATCTACATAAGCATTATTTCCATCAAAATGAATAAAAGCTGTCTTTTGATTGGTGACAGAATTCTTAAAAAGATGAACAACCATCCCTCCAGCACCAATCCCGTCTTTCTCAGAGAATTCTTTCAAATTATCTCTTGCTACTCCGTAAGATATTATATTTTTTTGGCGATCTTCATCGTTATTACTTGATTTCAGAAAATTTTTTGCTACATTAATAAGATCTCTTCCTTCTATTGAATCTTTTTTAATTAGTATTTCGTCTCCTATTATAGAATTATGTGAATCTATTATTATAACATCTTTATAACCATTAGAAATTGCAATTTCTCTAATTTCTTTCCCAATTTGATATTGTATATCGTCTGAGGGAAGGGGATGTCGTGTTAGAAATATAATAGCAACATTATCGATATCCGTACCAATCAATTTAGCGGAGTTAGACATTTTTCGTGTAACATCTTTGATTTCATAAATCCATTCCTTATCAATAACATTATTCTCTATTTTACTAACATCTTCTTTTATCCTATTTATAACTTTATCAAATTCTTTACGAGTGGTGAGATTTTGACTGTGATCATTTGTTGTATGATAAACTGTAATTCCTGGAATGTAATTAAACATTTTGTAAATTTGAGCTGGTAAATCAGATGAACCACACGTTTTAAAAGGTCCAAAATGAAGATGAGGAATCACAAATAGACCTTTAAGTTTTTTCGATTTGGACCCTCGTATTGCTAGATATTGAATTTTAATTTCAGATTCAATCCCTATTGTGTCAAAAAGCTCCTCAATTAAATTATCATTACCTTCGGTCATCATTGAAAGAACAAATGCTCGAATAAATGGATATCCTCCAATTCCAGTTAATTCCTTATAAATATTACTTACTTGGGACATTTCTCTTGCATATGGAATTGCAAATATAAATGCGGATGTACAAAAAAAAATTATAGCTCTAATAAAAAATAAAAATGATATTTGAGCAGTAAAAATACTATACAGAAGAATAACTGTTACTGGTTGAGCTAAAGCTAATATTAAATTGCCATACTTCCCTACTGTAGTGAAGGAAAAATATATAACATAAGCTAAAATATAGGAGACTATTGTTCCCAAAATGAAAAAAACCTCCTGAAATGTAATATTTCTTACGAAAATTACTAAAACTTGTCCTATAAGAAATGAACCACCAATTATTAAACTAAAAAAAGAATTCATTTGAATTGCCCATCCCCTTGGTGGTGGACCTACTATTGGAGATTTTTCCGAATAAAAAAAAACAGATATAAGTGTACCAACTCCAGAAGTTATTAAAAAAATAAGAAACAAAATTAAAAAGTAAAAAATATTTAGAATTCCCGTATAAATAAGATTAAGGATCATAGACAAAAACCCTATCAAAGCAGGAATAATAATTAAGAGAGAGTAAGCTAACCGTTTCGTTGAGAAATAATCCATATAGGAAATAATTCCTGGTATCTGACGAGAAGGTGGCTTTTGAGAAAACATTTCTATTATTTATAGAATTATGAATTATTAATTCTTCTTATACTAACTTTAATTTAATGAACGATTCCTTTAATTATATTTTTTATTTAACAAATTATAAATAATTACAAAAATAATAAAAATTATGTCTGATGATAATCAAACTTCAATAAGATTAGCAAATAAACGATATGGAGAAAATATATCAAATGGATTTAGTTTATTTGGCAAATTATGGTCTTCCTTAATAATTCCTTTCGCATTATTCTTCATAATTTCACTTGTATTAAAAGTGTTCTTATTTACTGATATCATATGGCAACTTGATGAACTAGGTTCAATGGTGGATATTATAGTTGAAAATTTTTATTCAGATCCTAATAGTGTCACTGAATTGGAGCTGAATTTAATGTTTCAATATTTAGTATTTAGCTTTGGTACTTTAATGCTCCAAAATATGATTGGGGCAATTTTTACTGTAATTGTAATAACTTTAGTTAGTACTTATGTTTTAAAAAAATATAATGGCGTTGAAACAAAGTTAATCCAAGAATTCAAAAATGGTATTAATAGAAAAATTTTATTGGTAATATTGATCCTGGGTATTTTAACTCCATTAGGTTTAATACTTTTATTTATTCCGAGTATTATTTTATTCGGTTATTATATTTTTTCGATTTATACTATTCATTTCACTGAGACTGAAAATTCAATAAAAGAAGCTAGGAGATTATCTAAAGGGGCTTTTATGAAGATAATTGGAACATTCTTGCTAGTTGCTTTTTTGATAACAGTGGTTAATTTATTTTACCAATTTATTGTAGATTATACTTTTCCTTTTGATGCTTCATGGTACAATCCTGCTACAAGAAATTACGGTATGATAATTATTTCTGAAATAATCTATAATATAATGAATATTTTACTTGCACCTCTATTTATTTGCATATTAACGCCTTTATTTGCATCCTTAAAAGCTAAAAAAGATTTAGGAAATCTCTATTACATAAGTCCTAAATTAACATCACCCATTTCCGAAGGTGATGAACCGTCTGAGTCAGGATTGTATTGTCCTTTCTGTGGAAAGTATATGATGAAAAAATTGAGATTTTGTCCTCACTGTGGTGAGGGTTTAAATTTTGAGACCTAAATTGGGTGTGAAAACAATAGTGATAATAAGTATTGATAAAAATTTTGATTTGAATCCCGAAGATTTGAATGATCCGATTGTATTAATTGGTTGGCCAGGTATTGCATTAGTCGCTAAAGTAGCAATAACATCTATAAAAGATTCGCTCAAAGCTGAGGAATTTTTATCAATTGAATGTTTTGATTTTCCCCCGAAATCAAACGTTGAGAAGGGTAATTTAGAAATACCGTCAGCTAAAGTTTATTATAAGGCAAAAAGTAATAGAAATAAAAATGATTTTTTTATTTTGACTGCTAATTATCAACCACAAACTCCAGAAGGTGTTTTTGCATTCTCTCAAAAGTTTTGTGAAGAAATGGATGCAATAACTACTGGTAAAATTAAAATGTATGTTAGTACAGGTGCAATGGTATCTGATAGAGTGAGCGATATTCCTTATGTTCATGTTTGTGGAACAGATCCCGATATTGTTGATTCATTTTTAAAGTATGATAACACTAAAATAATGGAAGGAGGAGTTATTGCAGGTGCAAATGGAATTTTACCTGCTTGGGCAGGTCAAAAAGGTTTTGCACCTGGTGTCTGTTTGCTAGCCGAGACAATACCACTTCCAATGATGACTTTAGATCCTCGTGCGTCTAAAGCTCTAGTGACTATATTAAAAGAATATTTCACAATCGACATGAACTTTGATGAATTAAATAAACAAATTGAAGAAATGGAAAAAGTAATTGATTCTTATAAAAAACAGGCAGAGCATTTTATGAAGGGTGCTCGAGAAGATAGAGGACCCGATTCATACTTTAGATAAGTTTACTTACTTTTTACTTATCCTTAAAAGCTTTATATTTCTTTATATAATTACTCATTAGATGATATTTTATTAAAAAACACATTAAAAACTGTTATAAAAGTTAAGCATTTATATTGCTATCAATTTTTATACCTAATATATTTATAAATAAAACTCAAGTTAAATGAATGTAGAATGAAATTCTTCAAATTATTTGAACCTTTGAAAATTAGAGACATAACTATATCAAATCGTATAGTTATGCCTGCTTTGAATCTCAATTATGCTAATAATGGCTTTATTACCCAAAAAATAATTGATTTTTACGTTGAAAGAGCAAAGGGTGGCGCCGCTATGCTTATTGTGGGTGGATGTTATGTTGATCTTTATGCAAAAGGACATCCAATGATGATTTCTATAGAAAGTGATGAATATATACCAATGTTAACTGAACTAACTAAAGCTGTTCATAATGCAAGGGATGATGTTAAAATTTGCTGCCAATTATACCATGGTGGAGCATATACTTACCCTCAAGTAATCGGAAAAGCACCTATTGCTCCCTCTGCTGTATATAGCAAATTTAGCAAGACAACACCTAGAGAAATGACGAATGAGGATATTAAAAATGAACAACAAGCATTTGCAGATGCAACAATTCGTGCTAAAAAGGCAGGTTTTGATGCAGTTGAGATTTGTGCTAATGCTGGATATTTAATGGATCAATTTATATCGCCATTGAAAAATAAAAGAACAGATGAATATGGTGGAGATCTTGAGAATCGCTTGAGATTTCCAATTGAAACAATTGAACTAATGAGATCAAGTGTAGAAGATTTTGTAATTGGCTATCGCATTTCAGGAGATGATTTTGTGCAAGGAAGTAATACTTATAAGGAAAAAGCAATAATAGCTGAAAATCTAGGGACTTATTTAGATTACTTTAATGTTACGGGTGGATGGCATGTAACCAAAACACCTCAAACTACAATGGATGTTCCAGAAGGATGTTATACCTATTTGGCAGAAAATATTAAAAAACGTGTATCTATACCTGTTTTTGCCTCTAATAGAATAAATAATCCTGAATTGGCAGAAAACGTATTAATGGCTGGTAAGGCAGATGCTGTTTGTATGGGTAGAACTCTTATAGCTGATCCGTATTTACCAATGAAGACAAAAAGAGGGGAATTAAGAGATATAATGACCTGTATCGGTTGCAATCAAGGATGTTTTGATAGCATTTTTAAATTGTCATCTGTATCATGCTTAAGAAATGCTCGAGCTGGAAATGAGGCAAAAACTGAATTAAAACCAATTGAAAAAAAGAAAAAAGTTATGGTTATTGGTTCTGGACCTGGTGGTTTGGAAACGGCACGAGTAGCAGCAATGAGAGGGCATGAAGTACATATTTTTGAAAAAGAAGATAAAATTGGCGGACTTCTTAATCTAATTTGGGTCCCACCAGGTAGAAGTGAATTTAAAAGAATGATTGAAAATTATACTTATTGGATTCAGAAGTATGGTATAATCGTACACTTACAAGAGGAGGTTAATCTTGATAAAGTTAAAGAATTTAATCCTGACGTTGTATTTGTTGCAACTGGTTCCAAACCCATTTTACCGTCAATTCCAGGGATTGATCGAGAAAATGTGTATTGGGCTAATCTTGTATTTAGTGGAGATGCTCCCATCGGTAAAAATAATGTTATAATAGGTGGTGGAGCTACAGGGATTGAATTAGCAATTTATTTAGCTAAATATGGTTCATTAAGTCGTGAAGCCTTTGATTTTCTTACATATTATAAAGCTTTAGAGCCTGATATTGCGTTAAATATGCTTCATGGGTCAAGAAATAAAGTGATTGTTTTAGAACAGTTACCTAAGCTCGGATCTGCATTAGGAAAAACCACAAAATGGGTTTTACTTGATAAGTGTGATGCTCTTGGAGTAAAATTAATCACTGGAGTAAAAATTACTGAAATTGGAGAAAATTATGTAAATTATACTGACGCTATGGATAAAGAACAAGTTATTAATAATGTTGATATGATTTTTTACGCCACTGGAGTTGAACCAAATGACACTTTATATAAAGCGATTAAAGAGTCAACTTCTATTCAAGTAGAAAAAGTAGGTGATGCGGTGAAGCCAGAAACAGTCATGGAAGCCGTTGCTAGAGGTTATAAACTTGGTAATCGTATCTAATAATACTTTTCAATTTTTTTAAAATATTTTTATGTTTAAATCATTATATTATATTTGATAAAATTGCATAAACCCAATGGATTTGAAACTAACGATAAAATAAAAAGTAAAATATCTTCAAATTTAGAAGGAATTAACGAGCAATCTCGGAATTATATAAAAGATATTGTCATTCTCGTTAATAAAGAAATTGGTGTAAATAAAATTTTATCAATTCTTCTATTTGGAAGCCAAAGATCCAACCAAGAGAGTACTATAATTTCCGACTGCGATCTTCTTTTCATTTTTAAAAATCGAGTATCAAGTAGACATATTAAAGAGATAGAAAAATATTTTATAGCATTAGAGATTAAGCATAATTTCAGAGAGTCGAACTCTAATCTTGTTTACAATATTTTAAGTGTTATCCAGCAATCAACTGGAATGTTTGTAAGCCATTTTTTAACAAAAGAAAAGTTTTGGGAACAAGCAGTTTTTCATAAAATTTTTCAAGTAAATAAGGTATTTTCCACTATATTTGCCCCTCGAAATATAGTATTGGGTAATGTAATTGAAAACAGTACTGTTTTATATGGAGAAGATTTGAGAGATAAAATCAAACCTAAAATTAGAATTTCTATGTTAGAAATGTTTAGAAGTACAGTTATGAACATTTTTATCTCTTTTTTTGCTTTATTCTTAGCTCCATTTAAAAAGCTCAAATCTATTAAATATCAATTAGAAGCATTGAAATGGACACTAAGATCTTCAAATTATTATTGTTTTAGAGATTCAGAACTCTTGAGTAAAATAATTGAACGATTTGTTTCTCTTGAGAAAGAAAAAAACCAGGCAAAAGCCCAGCAATTCTTTTCAAAATTCATTAAATTACGCAAAGAGCCATCAAATGACTTAACTTTCATGTTCCGTAATCCTATTAGAATAATGAAAATTCATGTGAAAGCCATTATTTATAAAAAAATGGTTAAAGGAAAAAAGTTCAAAATCCCTCAAAAATACAAAGAACCCATAATCCCTCCACGTACTTTCCCTATTCAATTTTAAACTTTTGATGATGTCCTAATTTCAAAAAACTAAATATAAAAATTTATTAGTCATTTTAGAATTCTATTAATAGTAGATTTTTAAATGATTAAATTTATTTAATAATATTATCTATTACTAAAATTAAATAAATCTTGAAAATGGAAAGCAACGATATTGATATTAGGGAATTGTTTCTTGACATTTTGGCGATATTGAAGTTCGAGCTTAAATTTTATAAGGATAAAGAGAGCCCTATGTTTGAAAGGATAGTCAAAACGCGAGTATTTCAGCAAAAACTCCAGAAATTAAAGGATTTCATTAATAAATATTTTGAGATTATGTATAGAGACGAAGAGAGTCCAATCAATCAAGCTGCTTTACGAACTCAATTAGATAATATAGCTCGAATTACAAATTATTACAATGATCTTTCTGGCTTTTATAAGGATCATACTAAAACTCTAATCACCAAAGAAAAGCTACATAGTCTAGTAGAATATTCCCATATTGAAATTCTATTTTTGGTGTTTACTAATATTCTTGACTGGGAGCATTATAAAAGTAGCTTGATATTTCCACACGATAAAAGTAAAGAGAAGCTTTTAAAAGAGTTTCTAAACAAGTTAGCAAGTTCTGACATAAAGGAAATTGAGGATTTAATAGACCTTGAACAAAGTATTGACACTTTTGTAGAAAGCATAGAAGTTGAACTTTAATTTCATCTTTCTTAACTTTTTCAACTAATATTTTGTTTTAAAGATAATCTAGTCTTGTTTTCATAAAGATCCTATGAAAAAATTAAAATTAACTTGGAATTTCATCAAAATCGTGTGAAAAATAACCAAAAACATTTTTATATTTAGACTTTCATGTGATACTTTGAAGAGGAAAGAATTTTGAGTTAGTCTCAAGATTTAAGACGTTTTTAACTGATGAAATTTAACCCGGTTAAAGGTAATTAAATAAATGGATTGCATAGCTCAAATTTTACAATTTTATGAAAGGAAATTAAAGGATGAAAAGATTAATTCCCAAATGAATAAAGTTTGGCTAAGTAATCTTCTTATTAAATTAATGATGAGCTTTAATGGAAAAGCAAATAGTATAGAACTTAGAAATTGCTTAATTCTATTAGTTAATTTATTCTCAGATCATGATAGTCTGGATCATTATAATGGTAAAGGGAAATGTTTAGCAGAACTCTCAGAAAATGAAAGAATAAAATTTAAAAAGACATTGTTAAATGAATTTAATTAATTAAACTCTCAAAATACTTTAAGTTCGACTTCTCTATAATGATCATATTCAATAAATATTCTTTCAATTCTGTCTAAAATTCTCTTCAATGCCTTTTTTGTTTCTTTTTCCTGACCAAAGGTGTCTACCATGACTTGATATAAATCAATATTAAATTCTAAGGTTAATTCGGAGATTTTTATTAAATCCTCTTTTTTAATTCCTTTTTCTTCAAGTTGATTAAAAATCTCTTCATATTCTTCTCTTAATCTTGTAGTTACCACAAGAGACTTTTTACATTTTTCATATAATCCCTGTTCTTTTTCATAGACTAATAAATCTTCTTTAGATAATTCAGAGTGTTCATTAATTATTTCTAACCTTTCACTTAGGAGATTTTTTACTCGCTGATAAATATTAATCGCTTCTGTAACTTTTGCTAAACTTTTTATTAATTCATTTTTTCGTAGTAAACGTGCTTCTACAATCTTTAAATAAGCATCATCATAATAAATTTGAAGTTCTCCAAAGGTACTTTTCTCCCCTTCAGCAATTTTTAATAAAATTTGTTTCAGATCTGTTATATACAGGTCTTTTTCCTTTTCCGATAAATCTTCAGAATTTAATATAGAATATATTTGATTTACAGCCTTTTTGATAGATTTAGCTTTTATATTTAAGGTATTGCACATATTTTCAATATTAGTTATGCTCCTAACTTCACCTTCTCTTTCACAGTACGTAAAAATCTTAATTGCATCATCTAATAAATTATTAAATTTATTAGGGTCAGTTAAAATATAATATTTGGAATCTTGAACTTTTTGGATTCCTCTATCCATTTGAATTTCTAATTCAAATACATAATCTAGTAAACTTATCTGTTTTCTTTCAGATAATAACATTGATTTTCGAATCATATCATCTTCTACAGTCTTACTTGCTCGATACCATAGTATACTAGCTGGAATCCAAAAAAACATTGAAAAGAACATCATATTATAAATACTACTTTCTGAGGGAAAAGAAAAAAATGAAAAGAATGAGATTAATAAATAAGAAAGTAATAAAGTCACTCCTTTCCCTATTTGTTCTGAAAGGTTGAAAAATGAAGCAGCTGTCCCTCTATGTTCAGGTAAATTTATATCAACCATTACTGCATTCTTATTTGCTACTGGACCTGCTCCTAGTATAGAACCTATAAGTGCAAAAAGGAAAAACAAAATATATGTAGGATAAACAGAAAAGACTTCTCCAATTGTTAGGAACATATATGTTGCTATTTCACTGGTAGGAATTGGTTCGGGATAAATAATGTTTAAACTACTTACATTAATGGGTCTTAGAAATAACAACATTGCAATACTAAATGGTATAGCAGTTATCATACAGAATGTCGCTAACCTGGTCCGATTTTTCTTATTTTTTCTAAATAAAATATCACTAATATATGAAATTATCATATTGCCCAAAATATATCCTATCCCCATCAATCCTGCGAAAATGGTAGCAGTTTGCAACCTTATCTCATCTGGTAATTCATTGAAGAAATGAAGGGATAACATTGAAGTTGTAAAATATACTAAAATAGTACCCGGTATAATCATAAAAAAGCCTTGAATAATTAAATATAGATTTGTCTTAATTTTACCAATTTCTAAAAGATCTTTCTTTGAGATTCTATAGCTATATTCTAAATTCATTTCAATTAAGTCTAATAACTCCTCCTCACTTACTCCTCTTCTTGGAATTTTTACGAAAAACAAGGAAAACGCAATCGCAATACTTATTACAGAAAGTAAAAAGAAAGGAAATCTCCAAGTTAGTATTGGTCCTAAGAACGATGATAATGCTTGTCCAATAGCATTAGAAATTGAACTTAAAATGGCAAGTGTACCAAACCATCCAGATCTTTCGTCAGGTGGTATAGCATCAGAAATAATAGAATATCCAACTGGCAGAACAGAACCTAAGCCCATTCCACTAAACATCCTAGAAATGACCAACATAAGGTAATTTATAGAAAATGCTGTTAACATCATGCCAATCGTCCAAGAAAAAGCTGCCGCAATAATAACTTTTGTTCTATCAATACGATCAGTGAAATATCCCCAAATTAAAGCACAACAGGCACTTATTAGTAAAAAAAATGCGTCAGGGATAGCTATTAGTGATTCTGGGATCATAAATTCAAATCGGATTGCAGGATAACTCGGGATGAGCATATTAGCGCATGCTATTGAAATAAAAAGCAGTAGCATTACCAATATTATAGGAGTAAGATCCTTTAACCTGATTTTCGTTAGTTTAAATCGTTTTATAAGCAATTACCGTAAAAATTTATTTATTATAAAATAGTAAAGCTCGAGAATTAAAAAAATTTCAGACTCTAAAATTTTTTTAAAAAAAAGACTCAAAATAAGATAGAATTCTACATTTTTGATAAAAAATAGTCTAAGGTTTTACTTACATGAATATCAACAGTATCAAGTAATATTATTTTTAGATCTTTTTGTTTAATTAATAATGGTAATTCAGTACATCCCAATATTACACCATCTACTTCATATTTACCTATAATTTCTAAGATCTTATCTTTACTCTTAGATCTAAAATGACCAATTACTAACTCTTCAAATATTATTTTATCAATTTCATTTTGATCTTCTTCTTTTGGAGTTATTATTTCCATTCCAAGTTTTTTAAAATAATCTTGATAAAATGTAGATTGCATTGTAAATTTAATTCCTATTAGCAATAATCTCCTAACTTTTTCTTTTTTTGCTTTTTCTGCAGTTGCCTCAACAATACTTAAAATTTTTGTGTTAGTTCGAGCTTTTAATTTATCAAAAACTGCATGAGGAGAATTAGCAGCCATGATTATGAGACATACTCCCGCATTTTCCAAAGATCTGACTCCATCCATGAGATAATCTACATATTTGCTTTTATCATCTCCTAATTCATAATTTATAACTTTTTGAAAATTTAAACTAAAGATTATTATCTCAGGATAACAGTAATTATGTTTTTTTTCATAATATTTTTCTAATATTAACTCATAATACTTAACTGTTGATTTATAACTCATTCCTCCAATAATGCCAATACGATTTGAGTTCATTTTAATAAACCGCTTAATATTAATTTCATATTAAAATTTTATCAAATAAAGATCTTTAAATAATCATTATAATATCTTTTTTATAATAAAATATGTGAAGACTTCATAAGAGATATAATGGAAAAAGATTATGAGGATTTAATGTTCAGGCAGAAAATGCATGCTGATGATATTTTACTTATTATATTCTTATTTAGTTTCATTTTGGTAACCTTCACTTTAACTTTAATCACCTTTATGTCATTAATAATTTATCCAACTTTAAGTGTATTAATTTATGGAATAATAAAAATACGTTATGGCTTCCTATTAAAAGATTCAAAAAAATCTAATAAAATTCTCACAGTTTTTGTAGGAATTGGTTCGATACTTTTTTCTTGTTTCATTTTATGGTTATTTTTTTCTGAACCTACAATTGGAATTGAAATAGTTGTATATTTAATCGCTTATCCAATAATCCTTGTTGGAATTGCTGGAATAGTAAAAGGTTATATTATTAAAGAATATAGTCTAAAGATTAGACTTGCCAACATCATTATAGGGATTCTTACTGTTATTACAGCTTTTAGTTCTTACATTCTCTCTTCTAAGCTTTATGTTTTATTCTTAATATTTCTATTATTTATGTTATTATTTAGCATTTTTGTTCGTACAGCTATGTATCTAAGCGAATATAATTTATCAATTAAATATTTATATAATTTTCGATACATTTTTTATATCATATCTGATTATCCAAGACTCTTTATTATTGAAAAAATCAAGAATGAAAAATTAAATTGAATTATTAATCTCTTTTATTCAAAAGATCGTGAAACGTCGATTTCACG
>JBHLJZ010000001.1:112353-137155 GCA_048887165.1 Candidatus Hodarchaeota archaeon
TGGAGCTGGGGGGAATTGAACCCCCGGCCTTTCGCATGCCAAGCGAACGATCTTCCACTAATCCACAGCCCCATTTTGATAATACAGTAATTTAAGTCGGCATTTTAGGACACATATAAGATCATTTGCTGTAGATTTAATAATAATCAATTTTTAAAAAAAATTATGGTTTTTGAAGTATTAAAACAATAAATAAATAACTAAATAATTATTTGATACCTATGAAAAAATTTGTTAAAAAAGGTAACCTTCTAATTCTCGGGTATATCATTTTTTTCTCTTTAATAATTCCGAATATTAGTTACGGTTTTAATCTTAATGATGAACGTGACATAGATGCAGATTTTGATTATAGAATTGATTCTGAATTATTATCCTCATTAGGTAAATCAAATCAAGAGGCCCATCAAACCGATTTACAAACAGATGCTTTAAGACAAATTTATGATCAATCATTATATGATTTTTTGGATTCACTCTCACCCTCTGAGCAAATCCAGAAGAAGAAAGTTGAAGTTATAGCATTATTTAGTAGAGATGTATCAAAGGATGAAAGATTAAATATTATTAATTCAATATTTGAAGATTATAAAATTCTTAATAATTATAATGTGATTCCAGGTATTTCTTTTGTTTGCAATACTTTAGAGTTATTAGACAAAGCTTTAATCATTAATAGTTTTACTAATATACAAAGAATTTATAAATCTAAGACATTTCAATCTCCAGCCATTATTGGTGAGAATCCTAAAACAAGTCAATTGGATCCAAATCTCTATACTAACTGGTGGCTTTCAGCAGTCGGAGCAGATAATCTGCCATATGATGGTAGTGGAGTTAAAGTTGCCGTAATAGATACCGGTATTTATAATCATCCAGACTTAAATATCATATCTAACCGTAATTTTGTGTATGATGAAGATGAAGGACGTGATCCAAGTGCTTATTATGATGGAAATGGACACGGCACTCACGTTGCGGGAATTATATCGTCATCAGGTTTTGGTTCAAATGGGGAATATCGTGGAATAGCTCCAGGAGTATCATTAATAAATGCAAAAGCTGGAGAAATATCAGGTGGTCTAGAAGAAGCAGATATAATATTAGCTATTGAATGGTGCATAGAAACAGCTAAACCGGACATCATTTCGATGAGCTTTGGCGATGTTATACCAAATGTATATGATCCAATAACCTTAGCTCTTTCAAATGCAACTAATCGAGGTATAATTTGTGTTGCTTCAGCAGGTAATTCTGGGCCTGGTTACTTTACTGGAGGATCACCTGCAACTGGTGTTGATGTAATCTCTGTAGGAGCAACTGATCGCTATAATAATTTGGTATCTTTTAGTAGTTGGGGTCCTTCAACGACATATATAGGGTATCCAGACGTTGTTGCACCGGGAGTTAACATTATTTCTACTGAAGCACCGGGATCTGTAATCTCAGATAGAATGCGTCTTTTAGGAGATTACTTCGACTTTATAGGTAATGCGGATTATCTCCCATTAAGTGGTACAAGTATGTCTTGTCCTATTGTTTCTGGAGCTTTAGCGATTTTAAAACAAGCATATCCTCATCTTACTCCAGAAGCCGCTAGAATTGCAATACTAGAAGGTACGACGAAACTGGGCACTGATGATGAATCACTTAAATTTGGAGCGGGATTAATAAATGTTTCAGCTTCATTAGACTTTTTAAACAATTTAAATATAAATTATGGAAATGTCAATAATAGTGTCAAAATATTTCCAAATGAATTACCAGTAAAACCATTTGATATGTTAAATTTTCCAGGTGACCATCAATCGTTTAATTTGACAATACTTTCAGGAGAAGCTGATGATTATAATATAACTATCCCAAATAATGTAGATGGAGTTTCAGTTTCAATAGATAAATCACAAATTAGTTTTTCTGATGCAGGAATAAACTTTGTAAATCTGGATATTGAAATTAATAGCGATGCAGAACCTGGACCACGGAATTTTCAATTAAATTTAACACAAGATATGAATCTTTTAGATAATGTTGATATCTCTGTAGTAGTGAAACTACCAGAATATAAGATTCTAATGGATTCATATCATGGACTAAATGATTGGTTTCCAGAATACTCATTTTATCAAGCAGATTTCTATGATGCTATGAAAGATATTTCTAATTTAAATATTTCAATTGATTATAAAGCAGAATTTTGGAGTCCAAATTATGATGCACATACTGATAATTCACTATTGACTGAAGAAGGGTTAGCACAATATGATTTGGTAGTACTACAAAGTCCTCTATTACCATACAGTCCTATAGAAATAAGTAATATAAAAAATTATTACGATAATGGGGGAAATATTCTATTTCTAGGAACCAGATACCAAGATTTATGTATAGACAGTATAAATGATTTATTTTCAAAACTTGGAGCAGATTTTATAATAAATGAGGAAAATATATATAATGAAGCATGGATAGGTGTAGGGTCTATAGTTGATTCACAAGATGTTTCAGATCTCAACTCAATTTCTTTATTTAATGGAGTCAATAACTTTAAATGGCTATTTGGGACTACTTTTACTACTCAAGGTGATTCTCAATCTATTGCTCGCCTGAATGGAAAAACAGTGGCAGCTTTATACGATGGATCCTCAATAGATCCAGCAAAAGGACGTATCCTAGCTTTTGGAGACTTACACTGGTTGACAGATTATTATCTAAATTCATATTCAGACCACTCCACTTTATTGAATAATATATTAAATTATTTTATTTCCCAGAATAATGTTTCCATTAATATTGGCTTAGAGTCTGAAAGAATATCCGATTCACAATTGAACATTTCGGTTTATATTAAAGATCAAATTTTAGATAAAGCTATTGATTCATCAATTCTAAACACCTTCTTAAATGTATCTATTGAAAATAGCACTTATTTTGAGTCAATTGATATGATTTCATCTAAAGATGGAATAAGCTCTAATTTTACTTATTCATTACCCTCATCTAGTTCTACACCTTATATCATTAAAGTAAATTTCACATATGGGTCGATTATATATAATAAAAGTTCAAAAATTTTGTATTTTGACAGCTCAGAAATGCCTATAATTAATACTTTTTCAGTTTCGCCAGATGTCACTAGGACTGGAACAGATTCACTAAACATTTTAACAACTCTTAACAATATTGGGTACAATACTGAAGCATTTCTATCATTGCATTCTTATTCTTTCTTTAATTACAAAAAGACAGTCAACAGAACTATTTCATTATCTGGAGGAGGACTTCTAAAATCTGGAAATTATTACCCTGATACTAATGATCCATCAGGATTTGGTATTATATATCTTATACCAACCAATCCTAGTACAAATTATTACTATTCTGAATCACCAAGATTGATTTCTCGAATTATTAATCACAACCCAGAAATTGATGAACAAAATTCCAAAATTACAATTGGTTCAGAAACCTTCACTTTTGAAGATACTCATGATTTAGACGATAATCCCTATGTGATTCCTGTTTCTCAAGGAAATATTATAGATTTTGAAGTTCACGTTTCAGATTCAGTATTGTATGAAGATTCTAATAGTTCTAATATGCGTGTTCTGATTAGTCTTTTCATTTGTTCTGTTAATTATCAATATCTTATCCCAATTGAACCAAAAGTAGTTCCAGCTATGGAATTATATTATCAAAGCCTGGGTGACAGACATGAAGGGCGCTTCACTGTTCCTAAAGAGATTTCCTATTCTACTATAACAGGAACGCAATCGGTACCTACAATAACAGGAACACAATACGATCCCAATAATAATCGTGAATATCTCGGACTTCTTATCATCACTGCTCTCGACAGTGATGGTGGCTTTCAAGATTTTTCCATTGTATTGCAAATAAATAGATCATTAGATTGGGTTTTAATTCTGATAATCATCAGTGTAATTGCTGCCATTGGTATAGCTACTATGATTCTTCTACTTAGAAGAAAATCAAAGATATCTAAAGAAGCAGAATATATGAGACCAGAATATTATGAACGCCCAACTGAAGAAGTTTGGGAAGCAGATCGCACAGCAAATTTTTATTGCCCATATTGTGGATTTCAACTCGGGGTCCCCCAAAATTTCTGCCCAAATTGCGGTAAATCTTTATATTTCGAAGAATAAGAATATTTTATTTTTTTTATCTCTTTACTTAATCATTAGCTATCATTTTTTATCGATAATAAGAACACTACCATCTTCTTTACCGATGTATGCTTTCGAAGCCATCCCTACAAATAAGCCCGTGTCTATTATGCCAGGAATTTGTAAAAGTTTGCTATTAAGCTCAGAAGGATTTTTAATTTCCCCAAAATCTGCATCGATAATAAAATTACCATTATCAGAAATCAATGGCCCTACCTTTGTTTGCGCCATCCTCAATTTAGATTTCCCTCCTAGACGCTCTAACTTTTTCATTACTGGGATATAGGAAATTGGAATTACTTCGATCGGGACTCCATTTTTCCAATTTTCTCCTAAAGTCTCTGATTTTTTACGAAAATCAGCAATAACTATAAATTTTTTGGAGCTAGAAGCTACAATTTTTTCTTGAATGTGACATCCACCACCACCCTTTATAAGATTTAAATTTTTATCTATTTCATCTGCACCGTCAATATCCAAGTCTAATTCAGGGTATTGATTCAAAGATACTAAATCTAACCCATTTTCTATTATTAATTGATAAGATTGAAACGAAGTTGGAATACATTTCAAACTCAAATTCTTTTTTTTATTCATTTCAGCAATTTTTTCTACAGCATATACTACTGTCGATCCGCTTCCAATACCTAATATCATACCCTCTTTAACATTTTCTTCTACTGCTTTTATAGCAGCATTTTTTTTCCCAAGTTCTATTAGTTCTTTTGACATATTCTTCCTCTCAACTTAAATTTTTAGAAGGTTTAGAATTCTAATAGCTAAGTAAGCAGCATTTTCACCCCTATCAATCCCTACACATGCTACAGGAACTCTAGGTGGCATTTGTACTATTGATAATAAAGCATCTAATCCTCCTAATTTAGTATTAACTGGCACACCAATTACCGGTTTTTCAGTTTTTGAAGCTATTACCCCAGGTAAAGCTGCTGAGAGTCCTGCAACGGCTATAAATACTAAACAATCACTATTTCTAATATATTCATCCAATTTCTCAGGTTCTCGATGAGCAGAAATAATTTTTAGGTCATAAATGATATCATTTTCTTTTAAAACTTTCTCTGCTTTCTCATATATTTCTTTATCTGAAGTACTACCTGCTATTATTGATACTAGAGGTTTTTCGCTATTGAGTAAGTTTGTTTTAGACATATTTAATCTAAAATTTTCAAAAATAAAAATAATTCTAGTAATTTCTTAATATTAAACATTTTTATTGATGAAATTGATAATAATTTTCCTCTTTTAATTACTCATGTATTCCTTTAGATAACTCAATTATCAAAAAGTTTAATATAATTTTTACACTTCACAATTTAATATTTTGAAATTATTTAAAAAGAAAAGTAAAATTATTTTAAATTAAGAGGGATATTTAAAAATGGATTTAAAAGAAGTATGGTTAGTTGATTATGCGAGGACAGCTTTTTCCCGTTCAAGACCTAAGCAACCTGAAAGAGACGTCTTCGGTGACCAAAGAGGAGACGAATTAGTCGCTCAATTAATAATGAAATTCTTTGATGAAAAATTAGCAAATAAAGGAATTGAAAAGAAAGATATTCAAGAAGCTTCAATCGGGACTGCGATGGGAGTACATGAATGCTGGACTTATGGTGGAAGATTACCCTTATTCATGGCTGAATTTCCAACAGAAACTTCTGCTTTCTTTGTTGATAAACAATGTGGTTCTGCGGGAGCCGGTTTACAATTTTTAGCCATGGAAATTATGTCGGGTTATACTACATGCGCCCTCGGGATGGGTGTTGAACATATGACAAGAATACCTATGCAGAATGACTGGATACGTCCTAATTTAGGAATGATGAGTAAAAAAGACAAATGGTATAGACCTCAATATGATTTATTAACAACCATTAATATGCTACAAACGGCACAGAAATTATATGAGGAAGAAAGTCCATATATTACAAAAGAAGATATGGATAAATTTGGGGTAAGAAGCCATAATTTAACAGTTGCAAACCAAGAAACAGGATGGTTTAAAGGAGAAATAATACCAATAGAAGGTCATGCCGAGGGAAATGTTGAAGAACGAATTATGATAGATAAAGACCAAGCGCCAAGAAAATCTACTTTAGAAAAAGTCGCAACCTTACCAAGAATATCAAATCCTTTCTTCCTAAAACAAAATGCATATGGCGAAGATTTAGGTGGTAGACAAGGATATGAACAACGTGAAGGTACTAAACAAGGTGTAATAACACCAGGAAATTCATCTCCATTAAATGCTGGGGCAACAGCAGCTATTTTGATGGAAGCTGAAGAAGCTAAGAAAAAAGGAATTGAGCCGATGGCAAGAATAGTCTCCCTTGGTTGGGCAGGAGTAGATCCTACTGTGATGGGACGTGGACCAGTGCCTGCTTCTCAAATGGCTCTAAAGCATGCTGGATTGACTGCTGACGATATTGATTATTGGGAGATTAATGAAGCATTTTGTATTGTTGCTTTAAACTGTATGCGAGCACTCAAAATACCTGAAGAAAAAGTTAATGTGATGGGAGGATCAACAGCAATTGGCCATCCATTAGGATCCACAATGATAAGACTTACAGGTACTTTAGCAAGAATTTTAAAAGACAAAAAGGGTAAATATGGCATCGCTAATGCATGCATTGGTGGAGGACAAGGTATTGCCATCTTACTTGAAAATTTAAGTGCTTAAACACAATAAATAAGTTCTTTTTTCTTTTTTTCTATTTTAGAATCCTTATTTAAGAATTGTAAAAAGTCTACTAATCAAAATCATTATTAATTGAATTTCTAAATTCTTATTATCGAAATATTTAAATATCAAACGATAACAAATAGACTTACTAAAAGTTTTAAAAAATAATACAAATAAATAGGTGAAATTACAATGCCGGTATATAAAAGTATTCAGCTTGTTGCAACAAGCGATAAAAATTGGGCTGAAGCAGTTAAAGCTGGTTATGAAGAAGCAAAAAAAACACTAAGAGGAATTAGAAATATACAAATTATAGAGAGCGATGTTAAGGTAAAAGAAGACCAAGACAAGCTTATTTACAGAGCATACTTCACTTAGAAGTTTGCGTGAAAAGTGAGGATACAAGTAAACTTTCAAATAGAACGATAAACATCGCCAAATATTCAAATACTCTTTTTTTTTAACTTTTTGACCTATTCTGGTTGTTTAAATTTATCAAAAGTGAAATCTGAGCAATCTAATCCTTAAAAAAAAATAAATGAATAAAAAAGCTAAAATTTCAAATTATAGAAATTCTTGCCATTTTTTGAATAATAAGAACGCACTCTCAGTTTTTCCCATAGAATTTGACAAGTAGCAAACAAGTTCCTTTTTTTCTTCTTTTCAAAATCAAAGGAATAATCATTTTTGAGAGGAGACTGTAATAATACAGCATGTCCGTCGATTTTGTTTTTATTCACATTTATAATTAAATGAGATTCAATCTTATCATTAACCAATAATAACTCAATAGGATTTAGGCGGGTTAAATCCATAACATTCACAGCAAAAAATTTTATTTCATCTAAATTGTATTTTTCACTCATTTTAATTTTTCACTCTCCAAAATAATATTAAAAAAATGATGTTTATGTATTCCATTTTTGTTTATATTTCTTGGTAAGATAATCTAAGTTCCTAAGTTGTTCTACGCTAGCATTCATAACACACTTAACCCAGTCCTTAAATCTCCTATATTCAAAGAGTCTTGCACTTAGGCTTTCAAAAGGTATATCATACTTAAATAGACGTGATACTTTATTAATATGATGAAGAAAAAAATCGAGATAAGAATAGAAAATAGAAGGCTTAGGAAAATAAGAGATAATCTAAGGATTTTGCTTTTAAAAGCAATTTCACGCGAGAGGAGCCTCCTCATGGACGAGCAGGAAAAAATTCTTTATGATGAAAAAGGTAATCCCAAAAAGCTAGACCCAGTTGAATCAAAAGAATTTCGTCAATTGCAGAAAAAGTTAGATTATCTTGAGAATTTAAGGCAAAATTCTATTTGCAAGTGTGCAACTTGTAGTGCTACCGACAAGAATATGGTTTTCAATCCGGTAATAAAAGCCTGGTTTTGTACTAGGTGTTATCATTTTAATAAAGAATTTTATAAATACTCAGACCCACATCTTTATCCTTAATTACCTTTTTTTTATTTCTTTTTGAATGCATTCTTTTTCATATTATTTACTTAAGGTCAAATTAGGAAATCATTTTTAGCAGATTAATTAAAAATATTTAATTTTTAAATTTTTTAATAAAGAATTTTTTTTCGTCTATATCATTAATTCTTAAATAATTCAATTTTTTATAGTTATGGAATACTTAGAGACTTTCTGGGGTTATATTCTCGCGGGGATTATAACTATAATAATTATAATTATTTGCACTACAATTCATAGGAAATTAATAAAGGATTAGAATCTAACTTCATTTACTTTCGAAAAACTCATGTAAGTCTACTCTCTGTTTGAGGTCATTTATTGCTTGTTGAGCATATGTAAAGTTAGGGTCAATATCCAATGCTTTCTGATAGTATTTTAATGCAGCTTTAAGCTGATTTCTAGCTTCATAAATTAATCCAATGTTGTAAAAGCAGTGTTTATAATCAGGTTTAATTTTTAGTGCAAAATTACAAGATTTTAAAGCTTGTTCAAGGTTATTCGTGTTAAAATATGCAATCCCTAGATTATAATGAGCCCGATAATTGTTTGGATCGATATCAATAATTCTCTTAAAATACTGGATTGCTTTAGAGTATTCTAGAACATATTCGTCATTAAGATAAATACCGTATTTAAATAAAGCATCAATATATATCCTTTTAATTATTTCAGAATCAGGGTTAGAATCATATAGGACTTCTAATATAACTATAGCTTCTTCGAACTTTTCATTTTTTATTAAATTTTTTGCAATTTCTAAGCGCTCAGTATTAGTTTCATCCAATTAAATTCACATACTTTCTTATTAATTGCATCTTATTTTAGATCTGATTTTCATACCAGATAAATTTAGACTTCTTTGCACCCACTTTCAAGAAAACGCTTCTCAATGCACTATCTGAATCAGGGCAAATAAAATAAACTTTGTCTAATTTAAGTGTCCGTTTGATGTATAGCTGTAACTCTCGTATTAATTTCTCTTCTATCCCTTTTTTATAAGAATCTTCCTTCCTAGTTAAAATTTGATGAATTATGGCTCGTTCATTTCCTAAATAATCCTTAAATAAGGTATATGTTCCCCAACCTACAATTTTTCCGTCCTCTTTAGCAACTACCATGGAATTTCTATATTGAAGATCAAGTACTCTTTTATTCAGTTCTTGCTCGAATTTTTGCCAATGCGAGAAAAAGTAAGACTTATTTTTAATAAAATCATCAAAAATTTCCTTAAGCGCATCTCTATCGACTCTTGGGTCATATCTCTCAATCACAATCATATTATTTTTTCACATACAGATGGATCATTTAAATTGTCTTTACTATGATATTTTTTTTAATTTATTATGAAATTATAATATTTGTTCTTTTCATAATTAATTATTCTTTAATAGAAATGATTTTTTATACTCTTAAATAATTAAATATGATGAATTATGACTGGTGAGAAGTCAATGAATTTAAAAATTCCTTTCAAAAAAGTAAGAAAAGATACTGAAATCCCTCGAACATCGAAACTTGGAGATGCTGGTGCTGATGCTAGAATAATGGGTTTTAAAAAAATTATAAAAAATGGTAATAAAAAAGAATTAATTGAAATCAAATCTGATTCATATACACTAAAACCATTAGAAAGAATAGGATGTCCATTAGGCTTCGCAACTGCTATACCAAAAGGATTTTACTTTAAAGTTGTACCTCGGAGTGGATTAGCATTATGGGAAGGGATTTCGATAATAAATTCGCCTGGAACGATAGACTCAGGATATCGAAACGAATGGATGGCAATAGTTGTGAATTTATCAAATGAGAAAGTTACATTGAAAAAAGGAGATAGAATTTGTCAGATAATTCTAGGGAAAATTTATGATTATGATATTGTTGAGACAGACGTCTTACCTAATTCAGAGCGAGGCTTGGGTGGATTTGGTTCAACAGGCAAATGTTAGGAACATATACTCAACAATTTTGCAATTAAGAACTAAATAGAGGAAAAAATTTGAATTCGAAAGAATTAGAAGGAACATCAATAAAATATGGTTCTGTCCAATATACTATGCTAGGTCCATTATGGGCACGTGCTATCTATACCCAAAAATACCCAGAATTATTAGATGACAAGAAAGCAGTTGAGATTCATAATAAAATTACTGTAGATCTCTCTGAGATGGAAGATTATCTTCAAGAATGGCGTGCGCTTGGTTTAATGATGAGAGCAAAGAGTTTCGATATAGCTTTAATGAAATATCTGGAGAAATATCCTGAAGCGACTGTTGTGAACCTTGGTTGTGGCTTAGATACAACTTTTTCTCGTATTGATAATGGTAAAATCAAATGGTACGATCTTGATCTTCCAGAAGCTATAGAATACCGCAAACAATTCATTCATGAATCTTCCCGAAATATATTCATAGCTAAATCAGTTTTAGATTATAGCTGGTTTGATGATATTGAATTTGATCAAAAAAAGGGTATTTTTTTCATTGCGGGAGGCTTGATTTACTATTTTAATGAAGAAGAAATAAAAGAATTATTCATAAGAATGACACGACGATATCCAGGTGGAGAAATAATTTTTGATGCTCTTTCTAAACTTGCGATATGGATCTCAGAAAAAAGGATAAAAAAGTATGTAAAACAAGGTCAAATAAAGAGCGATGAGGTGCCTCACGGGACTTTGAGCATAGGTAATCCTAATAATATATTTCCGAAATGGTCAGAAAAGATAAAATTACTAGATTGGCATTTAGGTTGGGATCGTATCCCTCCGAATCCAGCTTGGGAAAAAAATACTCTTAAAATGATAAAAATGGTGAAATTTTTTAAAACTGCAAAAATTGTCTTATTGCAGTTCATTAAATAGATAAAACTTCTAATTATTCTTCTTTTAAAAAAATTCAAATTCTTAGCTTAATTTTCTTAATCATTCTATAACATGGATTTTCAATTTTACAAATTTAGGTCTAATATTTGTCTCAAAATAATAAAAAGCTTCCGAATAAAGATCATTTCTTATATCCTATATTAAATCCAAAAAGTATTGCTATCTTTGGAGCGAATAATAACTTATTAACTACAATGGGTTCAATGCAATTGAGAAATATTCGTTCTGGAGGTGGCCTAGAGAGTAATATATATCCCATACATCCAAAATTAGAAGTTGTTCAAGGTTATAGAGCGTATAAATCTGTTATGGATTTACCAATTATTCCAGAAATGGCATTTCTAATCTTACCAACAAAGATTGTGCCGAATGTAATGGAAGAATGTGGTCAAAAGGGAATTAAAAATCTTCTTATTACTTCTGGAGGATTTAGAGAGAGCGGATCTGATGGTATCGAATTATCAAAGAAAATTGATGAGATTGCTCAAAAATATGGTATAAGATTTATAGGCCCTAATTGTCTGGGAATCTATAATGGTTGGTATGGATACCCCAAAAAAGAAAATGCGTATTTTAATACTTTTTGGCCTTATGCTATACCAAAAAGAGGAAATGTTTCTATTATAAGTCAATCAGGTACAGTTGCTGGTCAAACATTTTGGCATGCTAAAGAATTCGGACTTAAAATAAGTAAATCATTATCCGTTGGAAATGAAAGAAATATTGATATTGTAGATTGTTTAGAGTATCTGAAAGATGATCCTCAAACAGATGTAATTGGGTTATATATTGAAGAAATTAAGAGAGGGAAAGAATTCATAAGTATTACTAAAGAAATCACTCTAAATAAACCAATTGTAGCTATATACGCAGGCGGAACTAAAGCTGCAATAAGATCTATTATGAGTCATACAGGGTCAATAGGGGGTAGTCAAAAAATCTACAATGCTGTTTTTAAAGAAACAGGAATAATCTCAACAGACCAGATAATGGAATTTCTTCACTATTTAAGAACATTTTCATTTGCAAAACATTATAATGTCTTTCCAAAAGGAAATAGAGTAGCGATTGTCACCGATTCAGGGGGTAGTGGAAGTATGATGGCTAAAACAGCCGAAATTTATGGGTTAGATGTACCAGAGTTTTCACACAATCTAAAAACAGAGATCTCAGAATTAATACCTTCTACTGCAAGTGCAAATAATCCTATAGATGTGACTTTTGATGTTAATTTTATTAATTTATTCTATAAATTTCCTAAAATTCTGATGAAATCAAAAGAAGTAGATAGTGTAATTGTATATGGAGTTTTTGATTTTGATGATGTAATAGACACAATGGAGAGTTCAGGTATGATTATTAGTGAAGAAATGAAAAGTATGAAAGATCTGATAGATAACGCAGTATTAAGACCAATCAAACGACTTATGACGAAATATTCTACACCTGTTTTTTATGCAGGCCCGTTTTCTTATAAGTATACATGGTATCAAAAATTCCTCTCTTATGATGTACCGATTTTTGAGTTATGGGATCTTCCTACAAAATGCCTCTCAGTTCTAGCAAAATATTCAGAATATCGAAATAAATTAACCTAATTTCAATAATTTTATCCTATTAATTTTAGGATTTATATAAGATAATGGTACGAATTAATTTTTATCTAAATCATAATTTATTTATAATACATATTTGGATTATTAAATTATAAAATTCTTAAAAAAAAAAGTAATTATTAATCTTGAATGAAATGAAATACAGAATATTAGCAGAAAATGCAAATGATATGTTGATAGTTTTAGCAACTGATTTTAAAATAGAATACATTAATGAAAAAGTCCATCAAAAGATAATGGGTTATACTTTCGATGATCTTAAAAACAAAAATATAATGGATCTAATACACCCAGATGATTTTGAAAAAATCCAAAAGACTTTTAATCAGGCTATTAATAAAGGAGAAGGTTTTTTACAAGCACGAATTAAACATAAAAATGGAACCTATATTTGGACGGAAAGTAATGGTAAGAAATTTATTGACGAAGATGGTAAACCTAAGTTTATGATTATAGTAAGGGATATTACCGAACGTAAAAACAATGCTCAAACAATTAAAGAATCTGAAGAGAGATATAGAGATTTAGCTGATTCTTTACCAGAAGTTATATTTGAAATAGATTTAGATTATAGAATTACATATACAAATACAGCCGCCTCTAAAAAATTCGGGTATTCTGAAGAAGAATTTAAGAAAGGACTCAAGGTATTTCAATTCTTAGCTCCTGAAGATAAAGATTTCATTTTAGGAAACTTAAAGAGTGTAATAAATGGAGATTATGTAGAACCACTAATTATAAAATTAAAGAAAAAAGATGGTACGTTTTTTTATGCAAATATTATTGGACGACGAATATTTAAGGACAATAAAGTAATTGGAGTAAGAAGTATAATTCATGATATAACAGAGATGAAGATTGCTCAAGAAAAAATAAAAGAGTCTGAAGAAAAGTTTAGAACAATTGCCGAACAATCACTATTGGGAATTTGCATCATTCAGAATGAAATTGTAAAATATGTTAACAAGAATCTTGCTGAGTTATTAGGTTATAGTGTAGAAGAAATTATAAAATGGAGACCAAGTGAATTTTTTAAAACTATTCATCCTGATGACAAAAAGATGGTAATAGAATTAGCTTTAAACTTAAACAATAAATTAAAGAATGAAGTAAGATCTTATGAAGCGCGTGGTATTAAGAAAAATGGTGAGATAATTTGGCTAGATGTCTATTACAAGATTATAAACTTCAAAAATGAACCAGCATATTTAATTTCCTTTATGGATATTAGTGAAAGAAAGCAGGCTCAAGTAAAATTAAGAGAATCAGAAGAAAAATATCGTTTTTTATTTGAGAAATCTCCCGCTTCAATTTTATTAATTGATACATCTGGGAAAATAATTGATTGTAACCCTTCGTTAGAGAAATTAATTAGATATAATAGAAATGAATTGATTGGTAAGAGATATTCAAAGCTACCAATTATTCCAAAAAGATATTTACCTGTATTATTAGAACGTTTAAGAAAAATCGGTAAGGGAGAATTTATACCTCCCTTAGATATAGAATTATATAGAAAGGATGGCTCATCAATCTGGGCAAATATCGAGTCAACTTTAGTTAAATTAGGTGAAAAGACATTTATTATTATAATGGGATATGATATCTCTGAAAAAAAGGAAGTTGAAAATAAATTAAAAGAATTAGATAAAATGAGAAAAGATTTTATAGATAAAGCATCTCATGAATTAAAAACTCCAATTACAACAATATACGGTGCCTATCAATTATTAGATACTCTTTATAAAGACAAATTTGATAAGGAACAATTAGAAATTTTCAAATTAGCATTTGGTGGAACTAAAAGGCTTAAGAAGCTTGTTGATGATTTGCTTGATATTTCAAGAATTGAATCTGACATGTTTAAACTAGAGAAAGAAGAAGTTGATATAAGCGAATTATTAAAAAAATGTATTAAAGAAATGAATTACTTGATGAAAGTTAGAAATCAGACGTATACTTTATCTACCCCAAACTCAATGATTTTAAAAATTGATAAATCTCGAATTGAACTAGTTTTAATAAACTTACTTTCGAATGCTATAAAATATACTCCAGAGGAAGGAAATATTGATATCAAATTAGATAAATTTGATGATTTTGTTGAGGTTTCTATAGCTGATACTGGAATTGGATTAACTGAAAATGAAATTAGCCAGTTATTTAAAAAATTTAGCAAAATACGCAAACCACTATATACAGAACTTGATGTTGGAATGGAAAGTACAGGATTAGGTTTACATATTACAAAGGAGATCTTGAGATTGCATGGAGGTAATATTTGGGCAGAATCAGAAGGAAAAAATAAGGGCTCGACCTTTAGATTTAGACTTCCGATTAATTAAAAGATTAAAATTTATCTCTTTTTTAATTATCAAGGAATTTAAAATTTAAAATATCGTTTCCACTAATTTTTTATATAAATTTTTATCTAATATATTTAGGATTTTTAAAAAAGGATTAAAATAATCATAAAAACATAATAAAAATAAAGATATAACGAGACCCTGATTTTGTCGCTTGAATTCTATAACCCGCCTTCAGCAATTTTGGCTTCTGGAACTAAAGAAGGTGTAGAGATTGGAGGTACTAAATTAATAGTTAGTATTGATAGTAAACATAATTTCTACAATGAAGGAATAATCTATACTGAAATGTCTTGGGCAGCTTTTTATGAAGAGAAAGGTTTAGAGGATCAAATAGATACATTTACAACAATGGAATATGACTCTATCCGTGAAGATCCAAATGCTTTAGTTGATGCAGTTATAAAAACAATATACCAGATCATAAATAATCGCAAAATATTTTACGGAATTGCTGATTTTGAGGTTGATGCTTTCCTTGATGCAAGTTCTAGTGTAATTCCAGGTCTTAAATTAGACTATACAATTATTAATAAATTACTCGAAGCTCATAAAAGATCAAGAGAAAAAGAATTATTTCCAAAAATATTGGATGATAGGGGAATTAAAAAGATAAAAATCGAATTTCAAGGCACAAAGAAACAAAACGTTCATATTCAGGGTATCAAGTTAGAGGATCTAATAAATAAATTAAGGTTAGCTAAAGGATTTGCTGTAGGAATTGTGTGTACCTCACGGAATGCCGCAAACCTTTACATCATTAGTGATAATATTGTTTTCAGTAAGGACGAATTGCCAGAATTTTATATTGATGAAGAAAACATAAAGATCATTGAATATGGTATTAAAAAGAAATTGTTATTTCCAATAAGTTGGTTTAGATTTGATATCGGGATTCGGTCTTTAGAAACCTTGGAGCTGTGGGATAAAATTAAGGATAATCCCGAGCTTAATAAAGCTATTGGCTATTACGAACGATATATTAACGCTTTAGTTTATAAAAAATTCAAACAAGCAGCTCAAACTGAAAAGATTGGCAAGGACTTAGAAGATGATTTTTACAACTTGACTCCTAAAGAAAGAAAAAAAGCACTAAAAGATATGGAAGATGCGATTAAAATATTAACAGATCATTATAAAGAATGATTAATTTAACCTTTTAATATTTTTGGACCTTTAAAAAAACCATCTTTCTTGTTTTTCGTATTTTTTAACGCTTCTTCATTTGTTAATGATTTCCAAGGGATGTCTTCTCTAAATACATTTTTTAGCCCTTCAATAGGATGAGTCATTGGTTCTATATTCTCTGTATCTAAATCATTGATCTTTTTAAAATAATCAAGAATATCACTTAATTGCTTAACTAAATTGATTTTCTCTTCGTCTGTTAAATCCAATAATGCTAATTTAGAAATGTGTTCTAATGTCTCTTTTGAAAATTCTTCTTTTTTCGGCATAATTAGATCCTATTAAATGTAAAATTAAACAATTTTTTTATATTTATTGAATATAATAAAAACCATTAATTAATACTGAATTTTTTATTTAATTATGGCTGATAATGAAGATTTAAGAGATGAGATACCTAGTCATGCTTTCATATCGTTAGCACGGAGAGGTATGGAAAAGATTTCCTTAGATCAGTGTTTTCTGAAGAATTGTGATAATCAGGATCCTAAACTCCTAGAACCGTTTAAAAAAGAAGAAATTGAAGATGACCAAAAAGTAATAAAGAAAATCTATCTTAAGTGTAAAAAATGTGGTGGTACTTTTATTTTAAAACTTGAAACTCTTAAAAAAGTTGCTAAATCAACAAAAGATAATGAAGAGTCATTATCGATGGGACTGGTATATGCTTTGGACGAAAAAGGTAATAATTTAGGACATATAGGTTACTTTTAGAAAATCTTTAATAAGTTTCTTTTTTATTCAAATGAATTAGTTTCTATAATTTTAAATTTAAAAGATTTCAAAATTTACTAGTTTATTCAAAAATTAATTGATTAATGCATTCAAACGGATAAAATTAAATAGATAAACTGATTTTTATTTAATATTAAAAATTTCAGTTTATTCTTTTAGATGTCGACAGAAATAGGAGAAGAGACCTTATTAAGAAAGAAAGTTTGGAGAATCATCAATCTCACTCAAGCAAATCAACTTTTTGTCCACTCAAAAAATATAGATATTAAATATTTTGATAAAAATAAAAACAAAATTGGAATAAAAATTCTCCCTGAAATATTAACCTTATGTATCTTAAACGCTCTAGTACCCAATTCAGCAATGCTATTAATTGGCGGTCATGGTGGTGGCAAAACCACGCTAGTTAAGTTATTAGGGCGAATGTTTACTTCTTATTCATTAACCGAAATTGAACATTCTATTATTAGGGGTCATCCTCAATTAACAGAAGAAAAATTAGTTGCAACACTAAAATTGGGGAAATTGATGAAGGATGGAGAAGAGGAAGTTGTGTGGAGAAAATTTATTATAGATTTTTGGAAAATCATAGATGAGGTTAATAGACTTACACCCTATGCTCAAGACATTTTACTATCTCTACTTGCTGAAGGTACTGTAAAATATTACGATGAAATTACAAATATCGACAAATATTGTCTGTTTGCTACAATAAATCCGCAAGATGTTGGCACATTTGAGCTTTCTGAACCTTTCCTTGACAGATTTGGAATATCAGTACCTATTTCAATGCCCTCAAGTCCAGATTTAGCATTGATCTTAACTGGCAAGGATGAAAAGTATAGTGGTTTTGATGAATTATTACAAGTTCCTAAAATCCTAACTATAGATGAATTAATGGAGATATGGTATTTTGTTAACAAAATCAAATTTGACGAAAATATTAATAACTACATTCATGCAATCGTAAGAGAATATACATTATGTACCAGAATTGATAAAGGAAATTCAGAGGACCTCAAACCAAGTAGCGGTTTATGTTCGGATTGCCATTTTAATACAACTCAAAATATATGTAACAAAATCGATTCGATATTGAGTGTCAGAGTTGCAAAAGATCTTTTAAGATATTCAAAGGCTCTAGCTTGGTTATTAGAATTGGAAGAAATCGATATTAATATTATCAACACAATAGCACCTTACGTAATATCTCATAGAGTTAACTATTCTAAACGTGAATTGGAAAAATCACCTTTTTGGGGTAATAAATATGGGTTTTCAAACAATTTATTGAAGTTAATTCAAAAGAAATTCTTAAATCGCGAGATTTGTTATGAAATCGCGAATCGATTTAAATATGGAAAATCTAAAGACAACGATCTCGATGAATTAATAAAATTTGAAAAAAATGATTTAATTGTTAAATACGATTTAATTCCTTTTGTAAAGAATATAAAGGACAAGAGATATTCACAGATAGCTAAAAAAGTTGATGAGACAGCACGCACAGGTGATATAGAGCATCTTTCAGACATTCGGAATAAATTAATAGAAGATATAGATTTTCCAAATAGAGCATTTTTGATAAATTGGTGTAATCAAGAACTTTATAAACAAACAGTAACTGATTATCTCTTTAAATATTACAACCATAAAGAATTATGGGCAGATATAGTTTCAGAATTTTCTGATTTAGATAAACCTCTAAGTGAAGCTCTAAGTAAAAGGCAAACAAAGCAAATACGAACTGAAGACCTATTAATTGAAGTAAATGTAACCGGGACTGATGATGAATCTCTTGTAAATATACAAGTTTCTGGTGGTTCAGAAGCTTTAAAATTAAGATCAATTTTAGATAAACTGGATTATATTCAAAAAGAAAAGTAATAAGATATTTATGCCTAAGTCTAAATCAAAAAAAAATTTTAAAAAAAATGACACCGAGCCTAATCCAAGAGAAAGTAAATTGATTAGTTTTGCCAAGACCGCCTGGGAGAAAGCATCAAGAGATTTCTATTTTCCTCCTTTAAATGAACCAAGATTCGTATTTGATTATACTCATTTGGAAGGTTTTTATATTGATCCTGAAAATAAATGGCAAATTACAATGAATCTAGCACAGACTCCATTGTTTACTGAAGATCGAGAATACATTAATTACTTTTATGCAATCTCACTCCATGAAATTTCTCACTATCAAATAATACCTTATGATGGACTTATTAATGCCAAGCTTCTAAGAGCAGCGATGAAATACGTAAGTCAATCCTTTGCCCCTATCATCGTGAATGTTTTTTCTGATTTAATTATAGACACCAAACTATATAAAAAGTTCCCTAATTTGATTTTATGGGAATTACAAAGAACTTATCAATATATTATCAACAAAAATGGAAATAATCTTAGTAAATTTTCAAAATTTTTATTCTTAGCTTATGAAAAACTTATGAATGTTAAGATCTTAAAAGATGACTCACCTTCTGAAATTGAGAATGTAGCTAAACGAGTTGCAAATTTAGTTTTAAAAGATTTTGAAGATGAAACAAAGTGGGAAGATAAAGTTACTAAAGTAGCTTATCACTTAAAAGTATTAATTAATAATACTTTTTCTTTAGTGGGTACTGGAAATAATCAAAGAAATGGTAAAACTAAAAGAAAGGCACCTGGTAAGGAAAGATCTGAAATAGAATTTCCGGAAGACATCTTAGAAATCATGGATAATCCTTTAGAGAATAAGAATTCAGATAAATTAAGAAGAGATAATGAAGATGAACTAAAGCAAAAGGCAGAAGAATTTGCAAAATCTACACCCTATTCAGAATTTGGAGCTCCTGCAGGTCAAGCAGGCATTTTAATTGACGGAAATCCTTTAGCTACATGGTACAGAGGTTTAGCCCAAAATCTAATTGAAATTAAAATCTTTGAAGAACGACCAATTGGTAATCTACCTATTTATCCTGAAGTTTGGCGCATTGGGGAGCCAATAGATGAATTAGACCTAGTTCAAACAGTATTAACAAGTCCTATTATAATTCCAAATGTTACTACAAGAAAATGGTCAAAAAAAGAATCACTAGGGCACTTGAAGGAGCAAGAAATTCCCGATCTTTTAATTGTTATTGATTCTTCAGGTTCTATGAATTGGAATTATACTTTGAAAAATGCTAAAGGGCCATATCACATAGCTTTAGTCGCCTCTTTTGCTGCTTTGCATTATGCTTCTAAAAAAGGAGTTAAATTTAGTATAATTAATTTTTCAAATCAAGCAGATATTTGTGATTGGACTTATAACTATCAAAAAGCGGAAAGAGTGTTATTAAAATATCAAGGAGGAGGGACACATTTACCCACTAAATCAATACTCAAGCAATGTGAAAAAGCAGAGAGAAAAGCACTAATTTTTATAATAACTGATTTTGGGATTTATAACTGGGCAGGAACAAAAAAATCTTTATTAATTTTGGCTAATAAAGGTCATAAAATAGTTGGATTTTTTATTGGATCTTCAAAAATTCCTAAACAGAAATTTAAAGATTTAATTCAGAAAGTCTCCTTTTATTCTATTAAAAATGTAAATGATCTAATAGATCTTGTTATTAAAGAAGTTAAAAAATATTATCAGTAGATATAAAATAATTAAGCTATTTTTCTCTATTTACTTCTCGTAAATATAATTTCATAAAATATCTCTGACTTTCACAATATAATAATTTTTGTTTATCATTAAGATGTGTACAGTTCCTTAAAATTGACTGAATCTCTTTTAGAAGCTGTAAATTTTCATTTATTGAGTTTTTTGGAATATTTTCGACTTTTTGTTTAATATTTTCATTAAACTCTATTTCATAAAATAAATGTCTCAAATTAAGAATTGGTTCAGTATCTCCAATTCCTGAACTTATCATAATTTTGTCCCATCAGATTGTTATATGATTATTTATTTATGATGAATATTATCTGCTATGATAGGACAGAAATATCCACATATATATGAAAATCATATAAAATCTACTTTTGAAATTAAGTGATATGCAGATAACACAAAATAAGTAAAAAAGATAATAAACTCCACACTTTTTATATTTGATAAATTTATACTTTTAGAAAGATAGGAAACGATGTTAAAATAAAAACTTTGAAAAAAATTAAGAAAAAAGGTAGTTCAGAATTATTGATTTTAAAAGTTTTTTCTGATCCATTCTTCAAATTTTATATCTCTTAATTGTTCTGCCCAAAGTGTTTTAATATTAGGGCTTTCAGGAAGTAGTTTCTCTTTTTTTAGGACTTGATATAACCTTTCAACTGCATTTTCTATTAATATTTCATATAATGGAACTTTTCTTCCAAGATCACTTAATTTTTTTTCTATCTCAATTTTCATACCTTTTATTACAGATATCCAATTATTAGCAAAACTTATTATATAATCTTCCAATTCGCCTTTTTCTTTCAATGTGAAAATTGGAATTGTTAATTGATATTTTCCCTCTTGGAATTTTAGAAGATTATACCATTCTAAATTTAATAAATGGTTTCTAATTGTCTCTTTAGTCCATTGATAAGAAACTTTAGGTTCATATTCTTCTTTTGAAATTAACAGTGGTTTAGGTTTGAAATTAATCCTTTCAAAAATATCATCAAGACTCAATGAATTATTTATTAATAATATAAGAATCTCCCTTCTTACCTTGTTATCCAAAACCCAAGGAAATTCGGGGTCATCCCAAGGTTTCGCAGTTCCAAAATCAAACCAAGGCTGAATTTCATCAATTTTTTGCTCTGCTTTGAATATAAAATTATGATATTTTTTATTTTCCTTCATTTTACTTGCTGATTTTAAAAATTTGTATTATTAATTATAGTGATTCAATCAAGCTTGCAAGATCCAACCATCCTTTCTCGGCATGAATAATATTTCCTTCTAAATCAATTACAAATTGACCGGGACCTTGCTTTTCCCATCCTTCATATTCACCGTGTTCGATCCCTGCTTTGGTAGCTTCTTTAAATTTACTACGTATTTTAGTTACTGCTCCAGCAGTCATTAATCCTAAACCATATTCGGCATATAGCTCATCTTTTGAGGAGTGGATAACAGGAAAACTTATTTTCTTATTTTCTATATACTCTTTAGCTACCTTTTCTCCAGATTGGGTTATATACAAAATTTTAGCACCTTTACCTTCGATTTCAGGTATAGCATCTATTAAATAATTCAAGTCTAACTGACATATAGGACAACCAAAATATCTAGAAAATATTAAAACAATCTTTTGTTTTCCAATTAACTCTCCTAAATTAATAATCCCTGCATTATAGGAAGCTAATTCAAATAATGGAGCTTTATCTCCCACTTTTACTTTATTTCTTCCCATTTTTAATCCCCATTTTTTTACTTTTTAAAATTAATTAAAATGATTTTTTATGAATTAATAATTTTATTTATTCTTGAAGCATAGCTTCGATTAAAATTTCTGTAGCTTCTTCTTCAGTTAATCCCTTTGCCTGAAGTTCATCAAGCCACTTTTGAGGGAATCTTCCTAAAGAGGCTTCATGTGAAACGCTTGACGTTGGATCAGTTGCTCTTATGAAGGGACGTGCTCTACATATGCTTCCTTGTCCCAGCACTATTTCACTACACTCTACATGTCCATTACAATAAGGTGCATTTCCTTCTGTAATCCCATACATTAAAACTTCACCACCATCTCTAGCAGCAGCTTTTAATTTTATTACACTTCTCGCATTTTTTCCCTCGAGAAATACTGAATCTCTTATCCTAATAGAATCTTTTTTGTTTTTTCCATATGCTTTTATATTGGATCTAATTACACTATTTTCCAAAGCATAAATGTCAATTAAAATTTTTACATTTCCTGGAGTTCCTCGAGTAAGTGTAAAATTATTCTCAAATACACTATTCTCTCCTACATACATATATGCTACTGGAGCAACCAAAGCCCCTGAATTCTCCCCATGATAATGTGTTTCACTATAAGTAAGATTACAATTTTTTCCAATATAAAAATGACCAAACATTTTATGAATTAACCCATTAGCATTTGGGAAGCTACAATGAGCTTGTATCTTTACATCAGTATTATCTTCTGCGATAATTCTGGGAAAAATTTCTTGAATACCAGCTTCCTTATTTACACCAAAACATAAATGAATTGGTTCTTCATGCTTTGTACCTTCCTTTATAACGATATCTGCCACGATCCCATTAGGAATTTCTCTCCCTTTTAATATGATTCCATCTACTTGCTCAATTCCGGAGATTTTATTAAAATTTAATAATAATTTAGCCCCCTTACCGTGTCCAGGCAAAAAATCACGAATATCTATATTATAGTCTTGTAAGCTTTCAAGAATTTCATTCGGAAATTCACCATTAGTCACGATAATCCTTCCTCTCGAAAGATTCTATCAATATATTCTTCATCAAAACAAACTGCTTTATTTTTAAATAAAGTTCTTTTACACCATTCTTTCAAACCTGCTTTAGCGCAATATCGAACCATTACTTTTGGAAATTCATCAGTTATTATAGCATCCCCTCTCCATAATAAAGTTCCATAATCGGCGACCATTCCAATTTCTTCTCTGTGCGTAATTAATAGTATTGTCATATTAAGATTTTTTATCTTTTCGAAGATATTCATAAAATCCTCCGTTATTATAACATCTAACCCAGAATCAGGTTCATCTAATATGATCAGTCTTGGTTTCATGGCAACAGTGGCAGCTAATTCAATTCTTTTTCTTTCTCCTCCACTTAATGTCTCGTCAATATATCGATTAAGATATCTTTCTGGTTCAAGGTTTACGATACTCAATGAATCAATTATCTTTTCCTTGAGCTTGGTTTTATCTCTTATTCCAAGGGAGATATACTTTGATACACTCAAACCTTCAATCCTAGCTGGTTCTTGCCAAGCCAATGTTATCCCCAGATTAGCCCTTTCAGTTATACCTAGATTTGTAATATCTTTTCCATCAAATATGATTTGGCCTTGAGAAATTTTGTATGTGCTTAATCCCATAATAGTATAGGCTAATGTTGATTTTCCTGAACCATTTGGACCTATAATTGCATGAATCGAACCTTCTTTTACTCCAAAAGATACCTTGTTAACAATAACACATTTCTGGTCTAAAGTGGGAATAGTTATATTTTTTAATTCTAAAAGCACATTGAAAACCTTAGGTAAGTTTTAAATTGTCTGTTAATAATTAATGAACTAAAATTTTAATATTTTTTTTATGATATCTAATCCTTATTTTATTGAATTAATTATTATAAGATAAGAAAAAATTAACGTTTTATAATGGATTAATTTTAATTATAGGTTCTACACTAATATATAATAAAAAACCAAATTGAATAAAACAAAAATAATGATTTTATTTGCTTATGGAATAGAATCGAACTTATAAGGAGATAAATATGGTTAAGAAAGAATATATTTGTGAAAAAGGCAAGAGAAGTACTCTAGTAATTGAAGATTTGAGCGTACAAATTAAGCAAGGAGCATCGATGATTTTAGGATTTGCGGGTATTGGTCTCGTTGGACCAATAGTTGCTAATGCCTTGATTGAACAAATACCTGATATTAAAGAAATAGGATTTGT
>JBHLJZ010000002.1:0-134382 GCA_048887165.1 Candidatus Hodarchaeota archaeon
TAAAAACCTTATAAATCCAGAGCCAATTGTAACAAAAATAATCTCCATAGATGATATTGTTGAAGAAGGTTTTGAATCCGCTATTGATCCTGAAACAAAAGATATCAAAATACTAGTTAAGCCTTAAAAAACAAATTTTTTTATTATTTTATTTAAATTTTTTCTATAGTTTAACTGTTTTTGATTAAAGAACTCTAATTTCGAAAATGTTTTAACCATATTTTCACTTTTGAATTTATAGATTTATTAAACGAGAAACGATGGATTCAGCCAATACTATTATTCATGATTATGTCAAGAAAGCCCTTTTATCACAAGAGGATCTCAAAAAATTACTTGCTCTTAATAATAATCCTGTGTTAGAGATTATTAGTAATTTTGTAAGCTTATGCAAACCTAATAAAATTTCAGTTATTTCAGATTCCAAAGAAGATATTGATTATATAAGATCTAAATCGATTCAAGTGGGGGAGGAATCTAAACTTGATTTAGAAGGGCATACAATTCATTTTGATGGTTTTATATCTATGTCAAATCATGATCAGGCTCGAGATAAGGAGCATACGCAAGTTTTAATACCCAAAGAAGATAAGAACGTATATCCTTGGATAAATACTATGGACAGAGATGAAGGATTAAATGAAATCTTGGAAATAATGGATGGATGCATGAAAGGACACGAATGTTTGGTAAGATTTTTTTGTTTAGGTCCCAAAAATTCGAAGTTTTCAATTCTTGCCCTGCAATTAACGGATTCTTTTTATGTCACACATTCTGAGGATCTTCTGTATCGAGCGGGTTATGAGGAATTTAAGCGATTAAATGGTTCAAATGATTTTTTTTATTTTATACATTCTTCAGGAGAATTGATTGGAGATCCTCCTGTCACAAAAAACTTAGATAAACGTCGAATCTATATAGATTTAAAAGAAAATCGTGTTCTCTCAGTTAATAATCAATATGCTGGAAATTCTCTCGGTCTCAAAAAACTCGCCTTAAGATTGGGAATTTATAAAGCAAATAACGAAGATTGGCTCACCGAGCATTACTTTATTATGGGAGTTCTTCCTAAATTAAAAGAACGTATTACATATTTTTGTGGGGCATATCCTTCTGCTTGCGGGAAAACAAGTACAGCTATGCTCCCTGGACAGCAAATCATTGGAGATGACATAGCATATCTTAGAGTCTGGGATGATGGATATGCACATACAGTAAACATTGAAAGAGGTATTTTTGGAATTATTAAAGATGTAAATTCTAAAGATGATCCCGTTATTTTTGAAGCATTAACCACACCTCGGGAAACTATTTTTTCTAATGTGCTTATTAAAAATGGAACTCCGTATTGGATCGGAGATGGACGAGAAGTTCCAGAAAAAGGATATAACTTCTCAGGATTTTGGAATAAGGGAAAGAACGATAAAGATGGTAAAGAAATACCCCATGCCCATCCAAATGCTCGCTATACAATCCGTATTGAAGAACTTAGCAATGCAGACCCAGATCTTCATAATCCTGAGGGGGTACCGGTTCACGGTATCTTTTATGGAGGTCGAGACAGTGATACAATGCCTCCAGTTCTTGAAAGTATAGATTGGGAAACTGGCGTCTTTTTAGGAGCTTCTATTGAGTCTGAAACAACATCTGCTACTCTTGGTACTGAAGGTGTGAGATCTTGGCAACCTATGGCGAATCTCGACTTCTTAGTTGTTCCGCTAGAGAAATATTTAGAAAATCATCAAAATTTTGGTGCTCGTTTGAAATACCCTCCCAGGGTATTCGCAACAAATTACTTCTTAAAAAATGAAGAAGGAAAATATTTGAATGGGATATTAGATAAATTAATCTGGGTGATATGGGCAGAAGGTAGATGTCATAATGACTATGAAGTTATAAACACACCTATTGGCCGCATACCTAGATATAATGATTTGAAAGAGCTTTTTGATTTATATCTCAATAAATCATACTCAGAAAAAGAGTATGAAGAACAATTCTCAATTAGAGTAAGTCAATTAATTGAAAAATTAGATAGAATTCAAAAGATATATGAGAAGGAGAAAAATATACCTAAATTTTTCTGGGATATTCTTTATAAACAAAAAGATGACTTAAAGGGTTTAAAAAATCGTTTTAATAAAGATATAATCTTACCCTCAGAATTATAATTTATTTTCAAAAATTTTATAATTCTTTCAGTTACTAATTAAAATAATTAATTAAAATTTAATTGTTAAATTAAAATGCTATTTGCAACAACTGGTGGGATTACATATTCTGTAGCGGAGTTTAATACAATAATTACTATGTTAGGTTGCTTATGTGCAACAGTACAACTATCAACAGGAGCTTACGCCGCATACAAGAAAAAAAAAGTTGGATTACTAAAAACAAATGATGCTTTATTTCGAGCCCATCGAGCTTTTGGAGGATTTGCTACCACACTTTATTTCCTGGGTTTATTCGCAGGTGTGACTGGATTTATCGGAGCAATAATTTTTAATATCCCCCCTTTTGAAGGAACGGATACGAGCTTTAATTTTCACGTTTGGCCTAGTTTTGCTGTCGCTGTAGTTATTATATGGAAAACATATATCTCATATTTCAAAAAGCCATCAATATATAAAAAGAAATGGTTAGGTATTGCTACTTTTATCGCATGGGCATATACATGGATAACCTCTGCATTTTCCTATTATCTAAGAACGATTGAACCTAATCTCCAACACGAACCCCCCAGATACTTATTACCAATTGAATTATTATGGCTTCAGATATTAATACCTTTTTTAATGGGTTCATTAATTAGCTATTTTATTTTAAAAGTAGCTAACAAATTAGAACTAAGAAAAGAACAATTAGCCACAAAAAAGTAAGTAATAATCTATTAAACCAAGAATTTTAATCCTTCTTTTACTTTATAGATCTTTTTCTGACGATCAATTTCAATAAATCGCTTAATTTCAAGATTATTCAGGAAATCTCTCATTTCAATTGTATCTTTATTTAATTTTTCTGCTAAACCAGGTATATCTTCTTCATAGGATTTTAATATTTGAATAAGAGACGAATAATTTTCATAGATTTGGTTAACAAGATTCTTTAATGCTTCTTCTAGATTTTCTCCAGTTCTAGTACTTGTACCAAAAATAATAGCATCTTGAGGTAAATAGTTCTGCGTCCGGACTACTTCAGGATGACGTGCTCCAGCAATATCTTGCTTATTAGCTAAATAAACTATAGGAGTATCAGGTCCAATCGTTTTTCGAATAGAATTGAGGATAATAATCGCATCTTCATCTTTTTCTGGATGAGCAGCATCAAAGATGAATATAACTCCATCTGTTCCTCTACTGATTACTACATCTCTCATTACGTTGAATCTTAGGAGGCCAGGAGTACCAAACAAAAAGACATCAAAACCATTGAGCTTTATGCAACCCAGATCCATTCCAACAGTATAGTATTTATTATCTCGAGCTTTTGCTTCAACATTAAGCGCGTTCTCATCGAGTTTGCGGATAAAACTTGACTTACCACATTGTAAAGGGCCTGTAACCACGATCTTCATTTTTCCAGAATTAATCCGATTTTTTGTCGGATAAATCTTGTTTTTCAGTATTTATTATTGATTTATTAACTTTGTCTGTTTATTATTCTGTTTAATATATGGATAATATGAAAAAGATTTAGAGAGAAGATTAAGATTTGAAATGTATATAATAAAATATGCTAGAATTAATAAGATTTAAAATTCACGAAAATGTCATTATTACTTTATGAGAAGAAAACATAAGACCTTTAATTTCTTCTTCAATGATTTTTTTCATCAAAATAATTTCTAAAAAATACTATAATCAAGTCTTTTTTGATCAAAACAGATCGAAAATTATAATTTTCGATATAAAAAATCATAAATCTGTCCTATAAGAGATAATATTTATATATAATTGTATCTAAATAACTAAAATATAGCTTTAATGTTTTTCAAATAAACAATTATTTTCAAAAAGGACTAAATATTTTAAAAAAACAACGAAATATCATAAAAAATTCAATTAAAATATATTAGAAACGATCAAAAATGGGAAATAATAGTAATATAATGGTAATTGGTGGCGGGATTTCTGGTATAGAAGCCTCTTTAACTTTAGCTGAACAGGGATACCGAGTAATTCTTGTGGAAAAGACCTCTTCAGTAGGAGGTCGAATGGCGCAGTTAGACAAAACATTTCCTACATTAGATTGTAGTATATGCATCTTAGCACCCAAAATGGTTGAAAGTAGCAGACATCCTAATATTGAGCTTCTTGCTTATTCTGAAGTTGAAGATGTATCTGGTAAAGCTGGAAAGTTTAAAGTAAAGGTGAAAAAGAAAGCGAAATACGTGAATTGGGATGCTTGTACAGGCTGCGGCGCTTGTAGTGAAAAATGTCCAATGAAAAAGATCCCCTCTGAATTTGAAGAAGCCATGGGAAATAGAACTGCGATTTATATCCCCTTTCCACAAGCAGTTCCAAGGAAAGCTATTATTGATCCTCAAAAATGCCTTTATTTAACTAAGGGTTCTTGTCAACTCTGTGAAAAGGAATGTGAAGCAGGAGCAATAAATTGGGATGATAAAGATGAGATAGTAGAGTATAGTATTGCTTCAATCATCGTAGCAACAGGATATGATCAACTTGATCCTTCTGTTTTGGATCGATATCACTACGGAGAATACCCAAATGTTATAACAGCAATGCAATATGAGAGGTTATTAAGTGCCTCTGGTCCAACAGGAGGGGAAATATTACGTCCCTCAGATAAGGCGCATGCACACAATATAGCATTTGTTAGTTGTGTTGGATCTAGAAATGAGGATCTTTGTTCATACTGTTCTAAATTTTGCTGTATGTATCAAACCAAAGAAGCCGTTGTAACCCGAGAACACGCTCCTGACACAAACGTAACAATCTATTTCAATGATTTAAGGGTCATTGGTAAAAATCAAGATGAATTTACTGTTCGAGCAAAAGATGAATATAAACTGAAATATCATCATGGCATCCCTGGAGATGTTAGAGAACATCCTGATAATCATAATTTAATCGTTAAATCAGCAAATTTAGATACAGGAGAAGTAGATATCGATGAATATGATCTTGTGGTACTTGCAAATGCTGTAATGCCAAGAAAAGATGCGAGTGAATTAGCAAAAATATTGGGTATTGAACAGAATGAATTTGGATTTTTTAAAACAGCGAATTCAACTGAAGATTTAAGATCTACTAAACTGGGAATATTTGTTACTGGTTCGTGTCAATCACCAGATGACATTGCAAATTCTGTTGCGAAAGCGGGTGGTGCTGCTGCACTAGCTGCAAGTTATGCAATCCCTTTAAGTGATGAAGAACAAAAAGTTGAGCTTCCACCTTTGAAGGATGTTAAACCTAGTGATGAATCCAGAATTGGAGTGTTTGTTTGCAGATGTGGTATAAACATTGCAGGATATATGGATGTTCCTAACTTAGTAGAATATGCAAAAACACTTCCTAACGTTGTTTTTGCGACGGAAAATAAATATAGTTGCTCACAATTAACTCAAGATATTATTAAAGAAAAAATTGAAGAACAAAATCTGAATAGAGTAGTTGTAGCTGCCTGTACACCAAGAACTCATGAACCATTATTTCAAAAAACAATTAGAGAAGCTGGATTAAATGAATATCTTTTTAATTTTGTTAGTATTCGTGAATTAGATTCTTGGGTTCACATGAATGATAATCCAAAAGCAACTGATAAAGCAAAAGATTTAATTAGAATGGGGGTCGCTCGCGTAAGAGCACAGAAATCAGAATTTAAAATTAAGGGACAGGTGGTTCCAGAAGCATTAGTTGTTGGTGGTGGAATTTCCGGATTAAGTGCAGCAATTGAAATCGCAAGTAAAGGCTTTAAAGTTCATCTTGTAGAAAAAGAAGATAAATTAGGAGGCCAATTAAACCAAATTTATAAAATAAATTTTGATAGAATTGACTCAGAAGAATTCCTTAATGAAAAAATAAAGGAATTTAATTCTCAAAAAAATATTTCAACTTACTTAAATTCAATGGTTACTGATGTAAAAGGTTCTATCGGAAATTTCAAAGTTAAGGTAAAAAACAATAATGAAGGCAAAGATCTTGAGTTAAATGTTGGTATAATAATTACAGCTACAGGAGCTTATGAATACAAGCCTGAAGGTTGGTATCATTATGGTGAAAATGAAAACGTTATGACTCAGCTTGAATTGTCAGAAAAATTAAGAAAAAATGAATTAACTGATGGTGAAACTCTCGTTTTTATTCATTGCATTGGATCAAGACAACCAGAAGGTGGTAATGGATTTACGTATTGCTCACTTATTTGTTGTTCGGAATCTATCAGGCATGCTCTATATGTAAAAGAAAATTATCCAAAATCTAATATCTATGTACTTTACAGAGATATACGAGTAGGTACTGATGAAGAACCTTACTATTGGAAAGCTCGGGAAAATATCAATTATATTAGGTTTAATGATTATCCTACTGTTGATATTGTTAATGGTAAATTGAAGGTAAATGTTAAAGATATTTTAACTCAAACGGATCTAGATATTGAAGCTGATAAGATTGTGCTTTCCACACCTTTAGTTCCTCATGATACACAAAAATTGGGTGAACAGATAAAGTGTGCAAGAGATCAAAATGGTTTTTTCTTAGAAGCACACATAAAATTACGACCAGTAGATTTTGCTACCGATGGAATTTATTTAGCAGGGACATGTCATGGACCTAAAGGCATTGCAGATTCTATTTCTCAAGGTAGAGGTGCTGCTGCTCATGCATTAATCCCATTAATCTCTGGAGAGGTAGAAAATGAACCTCTAGTTTCCGTTGTAAATCCTGCTTTATGTATTGCATGCCAAAAGTGTGAAGAAGTATGTAATTTTGGAGCTATAGGAGTCAATTTCGATAATGAAGTATTAGTTTCAGAATCCAACCCACTTTTATGTAAAGGATGTGGAGACTGTTCAGCTGCTTGCCCAGCAGGAGCAATCACTATGAGTCATTTCTCAGATCAACAAATCTATCCTATGATAAGTGAAGCATTAAAGGGTGATTTTGTTGATGAAAGACCAAGAATAGTTGCGTTCTTATGTAATTGGTGTAGTTATGCTGGAGCAGATACATGTGGAGTAAGTCGGTTTCAATATCCTACAAATATAAGACCTATTAGAGTAATGTGTACAGGCAGGATTCCAAAACACTTCATACTACAAGCATTTCTAGAAGGTGCTGATGGTGTTTTTGTTGGCGGATGTCATATAGGTGATTGTCACTATTTAGAAGGTAACTATGATATGCTAAGAAGATATAACGAAATTCATGAACTTTTAGATAAAGTTGGAATTAATCCTGACAGATATAGACTTGAATGGGTATCAGCAAGTGAGGGTAAACGATTCTCTCAAGTAGTAACAGAATTCGTAAATAAAGTTAAAGACCTTGGACCCTTACCTAAAACTGGTGATAAAATAGAGCAAAAGAAAGAGAAAATTAAAGAGGTGGGATAAAAGATGACTGAAATGTTAAAAAAGAATGCAGTAGATTTGGATAAAGAGTTTAGATATGAAATAGCTGATAAGGTTGGTGCTAAATCACTATTAAAATGTATACAATGTGGTGTATGTAGTTCTGGCTGTACTGTTACAGAATATGTTGATATGCAGCCACATAGGGTTGTAGCCTCATGTCTCTTAGGTTTGAGAAAGGAAGTGCTCACGAGTAATGCAATCTGGACTTGTTCTTTATGTCATAGATGTACCGAAAGATGTCCGAAAAATGTTGATTATTCATTTATTTTAGCTCTTCTAAGAAATTTAGCTGTAAAAGAGGGAAAAGTACCTAAAGAATATTCAAGTACAGTAGTAACAATATATAATAACGGATTCGTAGTACCCTACACTGGTGGATTAAAAGATAATATAGATAGAAGAAGAAATAGAATGGGACTTCCAGAACTTATTGCGCCTAATTTGGATGAAATAAGATTTATTATCGAAGAAACTGGCTTGGGAGATCTCGCAAAAAAAAAGGAGGATGATTAAAAATGGAATTTGCGTTATTTTTAGGATGTACAATACCTTTAAAGCTCCCTCATTTGGAAAAAGCCTTTAGAGATGTAGCAAGTATTTTAGATGTGAAGTTAAAGGAAATGGAGGGTGTAAGTTGCTGTCCCGAACCAGTATCACTACAATCTCTAAATATTGATACTTGGGTAGCTTTAGGAGCAAGAAATCTGGCTATTGCTGAAAAAATGGGTTTAGATATATTAACTATATGTTCAGGTTGTTATGAAACTTTAAAGACGGTAAGTGTTTTATTAGAAGAGGATGAGGAATATCTAGAAAAAATTAATGGAATCTTAAAGAAAATTGGTTATACTTATACTGGAAAAACCAAAGTATACCATTTTGTTGAACTTTTTAGCAGACCAGAATGGTTAGAAAAACTTAAAAATCTCCTAATTAAACCTTTAGATAATCTAAATCTCGCTGTACATTATGGATGTCATCTAGTTAGACCAAGTAAAATTATGCGGTTTGATCACCCTGAGAAACCAGAAAAAATAGATATTATACTTGAAGCACTCGGTGCTAATACTGTTGAATTTGCTAACAAATTAGAATGCTGTGGTTTTTGCGCTAGACTGCAAGAAGAAATTGGCGAAAAACTTGTTGAAGATAAAATGACAGAGTTATGTGAGTTAGATGAAGAAGTAGATGCTCTAATAGCTGTATGTCCTGCTTGTACGACTCAATATGACAGAAAAGAAAAAATTATTGCTCGGAGAACGAGTAAAGAACTGGATATACCTGTCCTTTATTTAGCTGAAATGATGGCGATAAGTTTAGGAGTAGAGCTGGAAGATCTTAGCTTGAAAAATAGAAGTGTAAAACCTGATAAGTTAATTGAAAAATTAACGACCTAAATAATGTATTTTTCTTAATATAAAAGATAAATTTAATGAATTTAAAAAAAAAATATGAAATTAAGGAGTTATATGATATGATAATTACTCAACAAAAAGATTTAGACGAAATATACGAAATGGTAAAAGATTACAACAAAATATTGATTACTGGCTGTGATGGATGCTGTCAACCACCTCGATCATTGAATGAAGCCAAATTGTTAGGACAGCTTTTAGAACTGAAAGCAAGAACTGAAGGAAAGAAATTAAAATGGAAAGCAATAACTGTTTTGAGACAGTGTGATGATAGAATTGCAGCAACCACGGTTAAACCTCATGTTGAGGATTTTGAGGCAATTGTATCATTAGCGTGTGGTCTTGGGGTTGTCATGTTAAATAAAGTATTGCCTACTATCCTAACTTACCCTTCACAAGATAGTCATTTTGGTGGTGTTCAAAATAATGGTGAAAATAGTTTTATTGAATATTGTGAGGAATGTGGAGATTGTATAATTGGAGAAACAGGGGGTATATGCCCACGTGCTGGATGTGCTAAACACTTGAGCAATGGACCCTGCGGAGGTATGGTGGAAGGCATGTGCGAAGTTGGTGATTATACCATTCCTTGTGCATGGGTGAGAATGTGGCAACGTTTAAAAGAATTTAATCGATTAGACTTGTTCAAAAAATATCGCGGTCCAAGAGACTATCGAACCTCCACAAGTCCAAGCTATATAACAATATATAAAGAATACGTTAGTGAAGAAGAACAAAAACAGGAGGCGAAGGAATAAATGCCAAAAAGACCCGCATTTAGTAAATTATGCAAAGCAATTGAAGAAGGTCACTTTGTGTTCACTGGTGAACTTGAACCTAAAAAGATCCTTAATCTGGATGAGATTTTTCATTCTGCTGAAGAGATGAAAAAGACAGGAAAAATCGTGGCAGCAAATGTAACGGATGGTCCTCAGGGAGATGCATATATGTCTTCACTGGTACCGAGTTATCTTATTCAAGAAAAAGTAGGAATAGAAGCTGTGTGGCAAGTTACTGTTAGAGATCGGAATCGGGTAGCTCTATTTGGAGATGTAATTGCTGGTGCTGTATTGGGACTAAAAAATATATTAACACTGACAGGAGATCATACAGCTTTAGGTGATCATAAAAAGGGAAGACCTGTCTATGACATTGATAGTACTCAATTCTGTGAAATGCTTTCAATAATGATAGATAAAGGTACTGATTATGAAGGTAATGAACTCGAAGGTGGAAAAATAGAGATGAACTTTGGATGCGTGGCTAACCCAAATAGTAATCCAAGAGAACCTGAGATTCTCAAGGTTGGCCGTAAAGTAGAGCAAGGAGTAGATTTTATACAAACTCAAACAGCTTTTGATATTGATCAAGCGAAAGAGTTTCTCAAGGATTTGGAGCAGTTTAATGTACCTGTCTTACTTGGAGTATTTCCACTTAAATCATATGGAATCGCATGGTATTTTGATGCTTATATACCTGGTGTTTCAGTTCCTAAGGACTTGTTAAAATCCTTAAAAAAAGCAGAAAAGGACAATAAAGGAAATAAGCCAGCTAAATATGCAGCACTAGATAAAATAAATATCGAATTTTTCGAACCATTTATCAAAGAAATCAAGAAGACTACTAAAGCTGCTGGTATACATTGCATGGCAGTTGAATATGAAAGACTCTTTGACCCACTTCTCAAGGAATATCCTAAATATGTCAAGTAAATATCCTAAAATAAAAATAAAATCAAAATAAGTAATTTTTATAATAAAACTTAAATTTTTTTTAAATAGAAAGAACCAAATAAAAGGGTAGGAATTAAGTATGAAAAATTTGGATGAAAAAGACAAGAGAATTTTAGAATTATTAATTGAAGATTCACGAATATCATTTACAGATATTTCAAAAAAGCTTAAAGAAGAAGGTTTATCTTTAGAAGAATCCACAGTAAGAAAACGTGTTATTAAGTTACAAGATGAGGGTGTAATTGAGAAATTTACAATAAAGATTTGCCGTGAAGAAGAACGATGTATATATGCTTTTATTACATTAATCCCAAAAAACGAATCGGAAATTAAAGAATTAATACGCGAAACTCAAATCCTGCCACAATGTGAAGAGGTCTATTTTTTAGCAGGACAATGCGGAGTATTAATTAAAGTGAATGTACCTGAAATAACTGAACTGGATGCGTTAGTTGAAAGTTTCCGTGGTAGAAGTGATATTAAAAGTGTAGAACGAGTATGTGTTGTATTAAAACCAATTAAAACTGTTTCTCAAGAAAGTAAAGTTTCATTCTAAATAATTTTGTTTCTAATTTTCAAGTGCAATATCTAAATATATATTAATAAATTTAGAAAAAAGCACTTTTTCCCTAAAAAATTGAATATTAATTTTATGATCGAAAGTCTTATATATTTACTTATATAATAATATATATATCAAATAAAATAAAATAAACCTCAAAGATGCCATATAGATTTGGTTATTATATTATAAATTCCCATATAAATGATGTTTGGGATAGTACTTTAGCATTTTGGCAAAATAAACGATCAGTAAAAATAACTAATAGCTTTATTTCTGAAAATTCTTTCTACCGTGAACTCGAAGTGAAACATGGCATGTCAATACATGCCTATGGCACTTCTACCCGCGAAATTTATAAGATGACATTTGGTTATAAACCTTATGAAAGAAAAACTTACATTGGTGTTGAAATTTTCTTTTCTTGGGCTGGTAGAGGATTCATTTGGTTGGTACCTCAAAATGTCATGAAATCATGGGCTTTGGAAATGGGAATTCTACCTCTAAAATTATTACATAAAAAAGATGAGTACTATTTAGAAAAGTTTAATGAAATATGTAATTATTCTGGACAAGAAAAAATTGGCGAAAATATAAACTTTTGTCCTATCTGTGGTAATCAACTTTCTATACACTGTAAATTTTGCGCAGAATGTGGAACAAACTTACAAGTTATTTAGAAAATCTAAACTTAGATATTTTACTTTTCAATTTTTTTAATCTTTTTTAGAAATGCCTTCATAATTTTTAAATTATAAATTTGATGAAGATAATTTTTTTAAATATCAAAATCAAAATTTAATACGAAATTCATTTTTGTTGTATATTTGAAATTTCTATTTTTATAATCTAAAAAGTGGTTTGCATGAACGATTTAAAAGAAAATCCAATTAAAGAAAAATCTAAAATCAAATATTATTTCCAAGTAGACCTGTTAAAAGCTATTATGATAATTTTTGTTATTTCCGAACATGCTCTTGTTAGACTTCCACCAGAAATAAGAGATGTAATGGTTGTTCATTTATGGCAAAGACTTTCAATCCCTTTTTTTGTAGTTATCTTAGGATTTAATATGGGATTGTCTTTTAAAAAAACCGAAAAAACTAAATTAAAGAACCTTTATTCATGGCATTATTTTAAAAAAAAATTTTGGAGATATGTTTTTCCTTATCTCATTTTATATACTGTATCCCTTATAGTTGGTTTATTCATCTATGGTTCTTTTGAAAGTATTGTTTCTAATCAATTATATCCGACTATGGACGAAAGACATCTATATTTGGGTATTACTCCTTTTTGGGGGCCAGGTGTATGGTTTATTCCTTTTCTTTTCCAAACAATATTAATAATGCCAATAATTTATAAGGGATTCTCTGGAAAAACTGTTTGGGCTTTATTAACCCTAGTTTTATGCATTGCTATTAACTTTATAACTAGTATTATCATGTTTTTATTTTTTGGAGAAATTAGTTCAATTGAGGAATGGCGCACAATGACTTTCCTTTACATGACAATATTTATGTATATTGGTGGTATTGGATTAGGAATGTGGTTTTCTAGAAATCATAAACTTTTTAGTTTGCATAATTTATTTATGTGGATTGTTTTTCCATTATGTGTTTATTATATCTATCAATTTCAATTCCATGATTTTGAAATTGAATTTTTGAGAAGTGATTATAATATAATCTTTTATAGCTATACAGCTTTCATATTTCTAGTTGTATTGTTAATTTTTCCGCATAATCCACAGAATTTTTTAGCGAAAGGTATAGCTTGGATTGGAAAATCATCATATCATATCCTCTTAGTACAAATTTTTTATTTCGGCTTGATGAAAGCGTTCACAGGTAACTTTGCATGTATCCTTCCAGATCCATATGAAACTTCTGACCTAAACAACTGTATAATTTATGATATAATTACTATAGTTATCTGCGTTTTAATTGGTGTGTTATGGTGCTTCACAGAAACAAAAATTAGGAACTATCACTTAAACAGAAAGCAAGCTATATGAAAGAAGACAAAAAATTTAAGACTTATAATAAAATTTCCCATTTTTTTCATTTTTTTGAACTTTTCCTTCATTTTCTAAGTATATCAAATGACCCAATACTTCGCTTAATGCCATATATGAATTAATGTCGTCAAGATTTACTCCAAAATGTTTCTGTGAGATTTCTAATGGTGTCTTTGGATTATCCTTAATTAAGTTCGAAATTTCTGTCAATCTATTTTTATGATGTTCTTTTATCGCTAAAATTCGTTCATGAGGATTATAAATTATTTCTTGATGAGCTGGAAAAATTATCTTTGGTCCTAACTCATCAATTCTATCTAAAGATTTTAAATAATGATCTAATATATTCTCAAAATTTTGATTTTTATATTTATTTCTTAAAGCAGGACTAATTACAAAGTTACCAATATGAGGTGTAATTCTTGAAAGAATGTGATCTCCAGCGAATAAATATTTTCTTTTTCTATCAAAAATACATATATGACCAAAACTATGTCCTGGTGTCCAGATAATTTCCAAATCTCCTAAAATTACATCGTAATCATTAACAACTATATCAGGTTTTTGATATTGAAGATATCTTGGCCAAAATGTGAAAAACTGAATAACTTTTTGAGCTTGTTTTTCAGCAATACCGTATTTAACCATTAGATCTGCAATTCTTCTAGATTCTTCTTTCATTTCATTAAGATTTTCCTCATTAGTCTCCCATTTTAAAACTTTGTGAGTTATATCATTCATCACTATATTCATTTCAGGATTTTTAAGCTTAAAGCTTCTTACTAATCCAATATGGTCTAAATGAATATGAGAAATAATGCAATAATCAATTTCTTTTATAGATAATTCCAGACTCTCAAGAGCAGAGAAAAGTTTTCGCTCCCAATTCCCCATATTGAGCCCAGCATCAATTAATACTTTACTTCCATTCACTTCAAACAGGTAAAGGCAAACATATTTAACGGCAAAAGGGACATCGATCTTAATTTGGAAAATGCCTTCAATTTCATTTATCTCTGATTTAAAATTATACAATCTATATTCATGTTGTTAATTTATGTATCTTTATTTAGAAAAAATTTGAAGATTTTTTTACTTTCCGATATTCTTCTTTTAAAATTACCTTCTTAAAAATTAAAAATTTTAAGCTAAAAACATATATTAGAAATGTAGAGAATTACATTGAATTCTTAAAAAAATGTCAGATTTAAGTAATTTATTACGTCTTTCAAAAAAACACATTAAATCCGCAAGTTTAGTATTATCAAGGGCTTTTTTAAACGATCCAATAATCCGTTGGCAGATTCCAGATTTTAATATTAGAACGAAAAAACTTCATTATTTATGGGAAATAACCCTAAGAATTGGAATAAAATATGGTGAAGTATATGGTACTTCAGAAAATTTAGAGGGGATAGCTATGTGGCGACCTCCTAAAAACGTTAATATATCTTACTGGAAATTTGTAAAAAATGGTGGTATAAAGCTTCCATTCAAGTTTGGAGTACAATCAACTAAAAGAATGTCATTTATTCAAGCTGTTAATGATTCTATTCGTAATATCTATATGAAGGCTCCTTACTGGTATTTTGGACCGATTGCAGTCGATCCTAAATACCAAGGACAAGGATTTGCAAGTGAGTTAATGAGACCTATGTTAGAACGTATAGATAATAATGAAAAATTACCCATTTATTTAGAAACAAATATCGAGAGAAATATCTATATTTATGACCATTTTGGGTTTAGAGTTCTTGAAGAAATTATTATTCCTAAGACAAATATTGTAAATTGGTCAATGATAAGAATAAAAGATTTATAATCTATAATTCTTTTTTCCAAAAAAGGAAAAAATCTTCTTTAATTACACTCTAATTTTAAGAGCTTATTCCTTTAAACCATAATACATGAACCAGAAACTACTTAAATATCCTATTCTTACAATGATTACAAGTAAACCAGGAGCAGTTAACCCTTCAATAAGTCCGAATATGCAAAAACACAATGATCCAAGAGCAATAAGAAAAAATTTCCTTCTAATGACTCCAGATGATTTAAAACTTTTAATTAGAAATCCCATTCCAAGTAAAAGTATTATAGATAATAAAAACATAGCCATTAGAACACCTGCCATTGAAAAAGTATTTACATTATAATCAATTAACTGATTGATTGGATATGCGAAATTAAATGTCCCTAAAGGATTCAAAAAAATGAAAAATTCAAACACTAAACTTAAAATGATGAAGATTGTAACCCAATACCACTTTTTCGAAGGGATCAAAAGCTCGCTTCCAATATATATTGCTGTAATCACTGCAGGCGCCATCCAAATGTAACTCAATATCCCAACTATACCGTTTGTGTTATTAATATTACTATCAGTTATTAGAACAATTAAAAAATCCAAAAACACCCCAAGGAACATAAGTCCTGCAAAAGCATTTGCTAAACCTAAATATAATAAAATTTTTGCATTTGATTTTCTTGATTTATAAATAAAAAACCCTCCAAAAAGAATTCCAAATACTACTACACCTGATGCAGTTAATCCATCAATCCAACCTAAAAAATTTAACATCCAAAATCGCCTTCTTTTAACTTTAGCTAATTATAGAATATTAATAATATTAAACCAAATCCTACTTATAAATGAATCTTCATAGACAATATTTATATATTAATATATTAATGAAAGATGTTAAAATACTGAACTAACTTCAGAAGTCTATTTTTTTTCATCCTTTTCGAAGAAAAGCGATTTTTTCATATCAAACTCTAAGTCTCTTAATTTTCGTTTAATCTCTGCCGGATTATAATCATGTTGAAGCATATCCATGATGGTCTCTTTTAGATTTTCAAGATTGTCAACAGCACATTGATAAAAGATATTGTTTTTATCCATACTCATACTAAGGATATCATATAGACCTGTTAGTGCTGAATGAATTTTTTCATAATATTCCCAAGCTTTCTCTAAATCAGAGTCATCTCTCTTCTCTTCTTCTGGCATTATAAAAAAAAATGAATGATAAAAAAAATAGTTTTCAGCTCAATTAAATATCAAAAAAATACTAGCTTTCAGCAAAAGTTTCAATATTTAAATAATCAATTCATAAAACTAAGAGAAAGCTAAAAAATTATAACTCAATCTATAAAATAAAATAAGATAAAAAAATATTCAATTACTGTAAAAGCTCTTTAATATTTTTGGCTAATTCTTGTTCTTCTGCCTCTTCTAATAACTTGAAAGTTGCTTCTGCGTTAACCCTTAGCGAACCGTGAAGTAATTTTTCAAGGCCAATTCGGGTATTTAATCTTTCGGTTTTTTGTAAATGGAAAATAACTCGTCCAAGTTCATTTTTCAAGACGCCACCCTCGGCACTTAAACAAATATCTAACAAAGCAGGACATATTTCTTCAATCGCGTCTAAACTAACTTTAGATGCTAAGGAATACAATTCTTTTAGTTGCTCATCAGAAATAGCCATTACTTTTTCTTGAAGTTCTAACATTGACATATTTTATCACTTTTTTTTATTATTTTTTGTTTTTATTCCTAACTTTAATAAGAATAGTTTAATATTTAAATGTATTGGGATAATTTCCTTCTCTTAAATTGCGAAATCGGGCAAATATTTAGAAAACTGATTCTTTCCGCAATCTTTTTGACAGAATCCGGAAATCATATTCTTTATAATTTCTTTTTCCGAAAATAACATTTTTACTAATTTTAGATGATTGATCGATGACAGAAAACTGATTTTTATTGACAATTTCGTTACTTTTTTCTTAAGATGGGTAAGAGACGGGTCTAGGGATTCGTGAAAAAAGTCATAAAAAAATTATTAATTCCGATAAAAAATCACTTTTTTTTAATGAAATTTCGAAATTTTTTGATAAAATTTTTTCATTTCAGATCAAAATGATGGTTTCTCTACGTTTTCGCAAGAAATTATTATCAGAATTACAAATTTTTCAGTAAAAATTATTGATTTAAATTATTTCTTAAAATGATTTTGATGATTTTAGATAAGATTTTATCTTACTAAAACTAAACTAATTCTGAAAAAGTCTTTGTACCAAACTTGAATTTTTCAGACGGTATATTATCTCTGACTTTCACCAGTTTAATTGCATTGTTGGGGCAGTTAGTCGCACAAACACCGCATCCTATACAGTATTCTTCATTAATAAACATCTTTTCATCAGATTTATCTACTAAATTTGGAAGTTTATGATGAATTGCTTCCATCGGACACTTTTTTAGACAGGTTTCACATTTAGTACAAAGATCATCATTTATTTTTGGTATATAATTTGATACCATAGAAGCAATGTATTTTTCTTTTGCTGCGAATGCTCCACAGTGGCAACTACAGCAATTACATACAAATAGTGTAGATTCAATGCTATCATCTGCAATACAGCTATGAACTAATCCTGCTTTTTCAGTTTTTCTCAAATATTCTATAGCTTCTTGTTTATTCATTTTTGGTGCCCCCCTCTCTATGGAAGAGAGAGCACCTTCTCCCGCTAAGAAGCAGCCCATCTCTGCTGGAGCAACTTTACATGGATCTCCGGTGTATTCACCTATTAACCGACATTGACATGGAATAACAGTAAATATATCATAATTATCAATTAATTGAGAAACTAATTCATAAGGTAAAATTTTAGATTCAGCATCCAAGGATTCATCAATTTCAATTAATTTTTCCTTAGCGTCCACTGGCAAACGAGGCCGAAAGAACTTTAAATTAGCTTCAGTTAAAAAGGGTGGTATGAAGTTTTTAAAAATAAAATTCCGATAGATTTCTGCTACTTTTTTTAAATTTTCTTCTGAATCATTCTGTCTAATAAAGTATTTCTCAAATATACCTGGAAGAATTGGAATAAGACTATAGAGCGTTGCCTGTTCAGTTTCAACTTTAGCAATTGTACCTTTTTCATTCAATTTGTCTAATACAACTTTTATGTCTGCTTTTGGAATACCTGACTTCTGTTCTAATTGTTCTAATGTATTATACTTATCAGCACCTTCTAAATATGTGAGAATCTTAACTTCCTCTTCACTCCATAAAATTTTCATAAGTTCATAGACTTTTTTATGTTTAGGTGCATATAGTGGTCCAAGACTTAATTTTTGTCTTACAATTTCATAATTATCAGTCTCAGTCATAATCATCTTTAATATTTGTTAGTATTAAAATAATTCTTTCAGATACAATTAAACCTCTAAAGCTAACATTCTTGATAACAATAATAATGCTCCTTTTTTATCTAAAGGTTCGTTATTATTTCCACACTTAGGTGACATTAAACAAGCTGGACAGCCATTATCGGCAACGCAGCTGCAAGAATTAACTAAATCATAAGCAAGCTTCATTAATTCAAATAAATTACTAAATAATAACTCAGATATACCAATTCCGCCCGAATAGGCGTCATAAATGTAGATTAAGGGCTTCTGTTTAACAGGATCAAAATCTATAGAAACACCGCCTAAATCCCATCTTGAGATTTGGGCTAAAGCCGGTGCCATAGCAATCATAGCATGCTCTATTGCGTGAACTGTACCCCCTAAATCGAATCCTTTTAATTCTAATTCTTTTTGATATTCGAATGGAATTTCAAACCACACAGACTGGGTTTCAAATTCAACGATTGGAATATCATCTAGGGGATGCCGTGATAGTGTTTCCTGAGTTAAAGTATTAATTACTTTATAAGCATAATACTCATGTTCTACTCTGACATTTCCAAAGTAGTATTCAATTTTTTCCTTAAAATCCTTAAAATTGGCTTTATCATTAAAAATAGTTTCTAATGGAGTAATTTCTGTGTGCTTTAAGGACTGTGTATAAAATTCAACATCTGCTCTCGTTAAATACACAAGCCTCTCTTTAACATTAAGCTCTTGAACAATATATGTTTCTGCTTCATAGAGATAAACAGCTCCAGGATGTAAATCTCTAAAGACATAACTTTCATCTTCAACAGCTAAAAGTTCATTGCCATTTGATGTTTTTAATATCACTTTATAACTTTTTGAAGATAGATCATTTAACCCATATTTTTCATTTGGAAAAAATTCGCCTCTCCAATAAAATTTGTCAGTTCGTTTCATAATTAATGATTCTGTTATTAGTTCATCAATACACTCTTTGAATAAATTTACATCTTGAACTCCAAATTTAGTGTAATCTTCCATTAGCAAGGGAATCTCTTTTGCACCACAGCATAGGTGATTTTTTAGAATATACTTATTATTTAAAGTTATTAGTATATCTTCTTGAATAGGTCCAAATAATTTATCTGGATTATGAATATAAAATAAGTCTAAAGGATTTTCCATTGGAATAAAAGTTGATATTGAAAGATCACTCCCCCTTCCGGATCGTCCTATCTGTTGACGAAAACTTGAAATGGTTCCAGGAAATCCAGAACTTATTGTTGCATCCAAAGAACCGATATCAATGCCTAACTCTAAAGCATTAGTTGAACTAATTCCAATAATATCCCTGTTTTTAAATCCTTGTTCTATTTCTCTCCTTTTCTTTTTACTTATTCCAGCACGATAACTAAAAATTTTGTTCTTCATATATGGTAATTCTTTTCTAGTCCAAATAGCCATTAACTCCGCCATCTTTCTTGAAAGTGTAAAAGTTAGTGTCTGAATTCCTCCCTTATATCTTAAATGACTAATAAATATATTTTTAGTTTCTTGATGAGCTGATCGATACTTTTTCGATATTTCATCATATGGTAGATCCCACAAAATCACTTTTTTAGCCCCTGCTGGAGAGTCATCTTTATCAACGACATAAAATTCCTCTCCAATCAGTTTCTCGCAAAATTCCTTTGGATTATGAATAGTTGCACTTGATAAAATCCAAATAGGCTTAACTCCATAAGAATCCAAGATTCTTTTCAATCTTCTGATTAAAAGAGCAAAATTAGAACCGAAGATACCTCTATAAATATGAATTTCATCCAGGATTATGTACTTAAGATTATTACATATTCTTCTCCATTTTTGTTTAAACCATGGCAAATAATAGTGTAGACCATAAGGATTTGTAACAATTATGTTTGAATTTGCTAAAATTTTTCTTTTTTCAACAGAATCAACATCTCCATCATATACACCTATTCTATTCTGCTTAATATTGGTTTCTTCCAAGATTTTAGATACAATTGTGTATTGATCTCGAGCTAATGCTTTCGTTGGAAAAAGATATAAAGCAGTTGTTTTTTCATTGTTTAAGATTGCTTCAAGCACAGGTAAGTTATAACATAGAGATTTACCTGAAGCAGTAGAAGTTACTATAACTGTATTGTTTTCATTACGAATTTGATTAATTGCCTCAGCTTGATGCCTCCACAATTTAATATTGTTATTACTTAGCCAACGTTGCAGTCTCTTTCTCAAGGGTTTCTCTAAATCATCAAATCTGGCTTTTAATTCTGGAATATTTTCAATATGAGCGATTTGACCATTATAATAGTCTTGAGATTTGATGTAATTTAAAAACTCTTCAAAATCAACCATAAATAGATTCAATATCAATAATGAAATATATCTATTAAAAATTTCAAAAGATAATTGATTTTATAATTTCTCAAATTTTAAAAAAATTTAAAGAAGAGAAATTTTATTTAAACTCTAATAGAAAAACCTTTTAATTAAAATATATCAAAATTGATATAATTCACACAAATCTCTTATAAAAATGTCCTTAACTGAATGGGGTAAAGTAGATTTTCAAACATTCATCAATGAATTCAATAAAAAACTTGTCATTGAAAATGCGCCAATTATCCTATATTCAAAAAAGGATAAGGAACCCGAGGCTTTTTATTCCTTAATTGCTTTTTTCTTTCTTACAGGGGGGTTATTCATTTATATCGCATTATCAACATTTTTAATATCACTATATTTTAGCTTAATAGTTTTTTTAACAGTAATTTTAATAGGAGCTGTACTTGATGCATTCCTAATAATAAATTACATTCGTTCTAATACGCCTATTAGACCTTTAGAATGTTGGGTAGAAATTTTCCAAGCAAAAGAAACTTATTACTGCCTCTCCTATTATCCAATCTTTACAGGGAAGAGTCTTCCAAATAAAGCCAAAAACATAATCTATAAGCTCTATCAAGATGAAGTTTTAAAAAGTAAAATTGATGTAACTCAAATTGAAGTTTACTTTAGACTAATGAATGATAATAATAAATTTCTTCAAAATTTAGGATACTTTTTTCAAAGTGGAGAAGGAGTTCCATTTAAATCTGAAAAAATAAACAGAAATTCGTGGAGATTCTTTCATTCTGAGAAAACAAGAAATGATAATTATCTTGCTACTGCTAATTGGGATCATCAATATGAATGGCAAGACGATTTAGAGCTTGATTATGATAAATTACATACATATGCTCCTTGGGTTATTAAAAAATGGGATGAAGTTAACTTAAAACCAATTACAGATGAGTTTAAGACACAAATCAACTGGGATTTAAGGAGAATTGAGTCTTTACCTAAATTAAAACCTTGGATAGGAACTTTAGAAACTCAAACATATGAAAGTTTCAAAGCATACAAGGATTTACAGATAGTGGATAATGTAATTGAAAAAATTATTGGGTCTGAGATAAAAATACATAAACTGAAAGACATTAAAGATAAACTATTAGAGATTAAAGCATATTTTAGAGATTTAATTAACTAGTAAAGTTTTAAACATTTTCAAAATGAATTAAAATAAATATTTATGGAGTATAAAAAATGGAATCATTACAAACAATAAATAATCTTCAAATTCCTACAAATAATTTGTTCTATGATAAAAAATCTGAAGTTTTATCAATTTATATTTTCGATTTCGTATTTATTGGAACTTACAAAGGATCTATTAAAATTAGGAAAATTTTGGATGATCTTTATCGCTCTTTAGGAGAAGTGCAACTAAGAAGAGAAAATGTCAAGATTGTCGATTTTATTACTTCATCACCTATATCTGAAAACACAAAACTAAAACAATTGAAATTAATTTCTGCTAAAGAAAAAGAAAAAAGAAAATTAGAAAAAGTGTTAAAGAAACCTGTGGTAAGAGAAATTACGCCTTTAGAAGAAGAAAAAGTTGCAACTAAACAAGTAAAGGCATCACCAAAAAAAAAGAAAGCTGCAGATAATAGACGTAAAGCTAAAGAAGAAGCCTATGATAAGGAGGAGGTCCTATACGAAGAAGAAGCCGAAGAATTACTATCAATGGATGATGAGTCTTTTGGAGAAGCTGAGAAATTTCGATCATATGAACCTGAGCCCCCTCCACCAGCAGGAGGTGTTGCCCCACCACCTAAAGCAGCTCCACCGGTCCCATCAGCACCCACTCGTGATGCATTAACAGGTCCGGAAGCTCCTCCTAAGAAAGATTTTGCTGAACTTGAGCGAATTGAAGAAGTTGAACCTAGTAAACCAAAACCAACGGTATATGAAATTAACATGGGGCTTCAATATTACTCAGTAATGATGGAACAAAATAGCTATTTATTCTATGTATACTTTTCTCATAAAGAACTAAAAATTGTGGATGAAGAAGGAAAAACCATCTTTGAAACTAGTTTTAGAATAGAAACGATAAAAAAAGAACCACCCATCTTAGATTTAAAAGTTGAAGGAGAGGGTTTCGAAGTTCATCCATTATATGGAAAAGTGGAAGTAAAAAAGGATGCTATAAATCCGCCTGTTATGATTTTTTCTATCCTTCCAACAAAGAAGAAAAAACGTACGAAGAAAGAGAAAAAAGAAGGAGAAAGAAGATATTTACATGTCTATATAGATTTCGAAGGTAAAACAATAAATCATTCAATATTATCGATAATTGTACAACCGAAACATTTTCATCTTGACATTGGTCCAATACATTTGGATATAAGTAAAAGAGCAGCCATGATAATATCTTTCATTTCAGTTCTTGTAGCAGTTGGATCTCTAATATTTACCTTCTTAACAATAGATCCAGGTTCCACATTTGTAGATTTTATAAGTAACTTTGCACCAGGATTAGGCTCGATTCTGTTCATTGTAATCTTTTTGGTGACTCTTTTTAAGGAAGGAATTTATCCTCTGAAAGAGAAAATAAGTTACTTCCTGAATTTCGATAAGACAGGAATGCTGATTAAATAAATTTTATATTTTATTTTTTTTTATATTTTTTCCTTGATATATTCCCAAAAAATATTTTCAAAATGACTTAATCTTTTATCTTTTTGTTTAACAAAATAGAGAGCTCTTTTTACTATTTGGGGATATTCTTCGATCTCTAAAATTTTAATTAATCCTGCTTTTTCAGCTTTATTTGCCATCATATCACTCATAATACTTATATAATTTGATTCACTGACGGTTGATATTATAGAATCATTATCATTTATTTCAAGTTTGATATTTAATTTTTTATAATCAACAAATTGACTTTTGAATGTATTTCTCATACCTGAGCCTTTTTCTCTCCAAACAAATGGATACTTAAGAAGTTCCTGGAATTTTACTTTTGATTTTCCTTGCTTCAGCAAATTATGATTAGGAGAACAAATAAATTTAAAGTTATCCTCTCCAATCTTAATATAATCATAATCTGCTTTATTATAACTCATAAAACTGCCAATTCCTGCAAAATCAGCAACATACTTATTTAAATTTTCAATTGATTTCTTAGAATTATTAATTAATATTTTAAAATTTACATTAGGATGCTCATTTCTGAATTCAGCTATATATTTTGGCAGAATGTGGGAACCTGGTATGGTCGATGCAGATATTACAATTTCCTCAAATATTTGTTTGCTATATTTTTTTAAATCTTCTTCACAATCATTATATAATTTTACAATCTTCTTGGCATAATTAAGCAGTATTTTCCCTGCTTCAGTTAACTCAAATTTTTTTGTTGTTCGATCAATAAGTGTTATTTCTCCAAAATACTTTTCTAATTGAGAGATTTGATGCGATAATGTAGATTGAGTAATAGGAAGATCTTTTGCTAATTCTGAGAAGCTCTTATATTCAACTAATTTAATAAAATTTCTGAGGTATTCGATGTTCATATATATTACCCATTTTCTCGTTTAACTTTAAAAGGCGTCTAATTATTAATAAATAATTTAATGCTTTCTTATTTATTTTTATTTATCGACAAAATAAATAATTAATTACAAAAAAATTAATAAATATCAAAAATTTTTCTAATGTAAGAATAACTGTCTTTTGTAGTGATTTTATATGGCAGAAAAGGAAAAGACATTCACAATTGTTATAGGAAATGGTGCTTATACTTCAGAAAGACCTTTCACTATGTTAAGGTTTGCTTACACGGCTTTATTGGAAGGTCATCAGATTAATATATTCCTTGTAGAAGATGGTATATTTGTAGGAAAGAAAAATCAGGATCCTACTACATATGATAATATAGGTAAATGGATGACAGATGTAATCCAAGAAGGTGCGAAAGTTAAGGCATGTGGAGTATGTATGAGAGCACGAGGTTTAAATGAAGAAGAACTAATTGATGGAATTTCTAAGACTAGTATGCATGGATTCGTGGAAATGTGTGTAGAATCAGATAACATTCTATTTAGTTAAAATCTTGAGGAGATGAATGAGAATGGGTAAATCATATGAATTAAATTGCGAAGGATTGGTCTGCCCTTTACCAGTTGCGAAAACCAAACGTAAACTGTTAGAACTTGAAAGTGGAGATGTTTTAAATGTATCTGGTGATTTCGCTGAAGCTGGTGAAAATATTAAACGATATATTGAAAAAACTGAAAATGAAATCTTAGCATTTGAAAAAGAAGGAGAAAATTTTTGTATTAAAATCCAAAAAGCTTAGATTTTTTAGTTTAATTCTAATTCAACTTTATTTTCATCTTTTATTAAACCCCTTAGGCATAAATTGGGCAATTTAGAAAGTAATTAATTATTCAATTTCTTATTCTTACATACAAACTTTTTAAATAATTGAAATCTAATTACAAGTATTTGTGTTTAAATAATGGCAGAATTATCAAAAGAAATGAAAATTGTTATTTTGATTAATACTATTGTCGCTTTAATATACGGTATATTTCAGTTGTTTTTAACAGAATGGTATGCAGCAGTAACTGACTTTCCAATTTTTGACATCCATTTTACGAGAGTTTCTGGAGGAACTCTATTTGTTCTTTCACTCTTCGGTTTCTATGTTTTCTTAAGGAAGCAATGGGAGGATTTTAAACTCTTCCTTGAATTTGTTATTGCTTATCAAATAATGTTATTAATTTTAGATATTGTTTATATTGCAACAATTACATACTCAGCAACAAATTTCGCTAGCATTTTACTTGCGACAATAATAACCGCGGTCTTAATTGTTGTTAATATTTACATTTATCTTAAAGAACAAAAACGGGAGTAATTTTATAAATTATTTAACTCATTTTTTTTATTAAAATTAATTCATTATTATAGTACAATAAACTTAAATCAATTAAGGTAATAATATGCCAGTTATTCATGTAAATATGTGGAAAGGGATCTCTGAAGAAAAAGTGAAGCAAATCATAGCAGGAATAACTAAAGTTTTTGTTGATATGGATATACCGCCTCAAGCAGTAGAGGTTATCGTTCATGAAATACCAAAATCTCATTGGGGCATTGAAGGTAAACCCGCTACAGAATCACGACCAAATGCGCAACCACCTAAATGATAAAGTAAAAAATCAGAATCCTGAAAGGAATACTAATAATAATTGGGTTTAACATAATCTTAATTATTGAAAAAAGAAGCTACTAAACACTAGTATCACGTAACCTAAAGCAAATAAAGCTGAAAACCCTATGATTGTAAGTATCAATGTATAAACCCTAGTGAATTTCATTTTACTTTCACCCCTAATAAACCCCATTATCACTCTATCTAGCTAAATAGACTATATAAAACTTCTCTATATAGTATATAGCTAATTAGCAATAATTACAAATTATAAATTAAAAATCTTAGCATCATTCAACTTTTTTTTTATTCTATTTATAATTGAATTTAGTTAGATACTCAAGAAATAATTAAATATAATAATTTTAATGAGGTGAAATTTTCGTGATTGAAGTCAAATGTTCTAAATGTGGAGAAAGTTTTGAAGGAAAAACAGAAAAAAAAGGAAAGAAAAAATTAATGAAGCACGCAAAAAAGCATCATTCAAACTAAATTCTAATTATTTTTTCATTTTTTTTATGTAGGAAAACGTTTGGAAAATGAGTTTATAGAAAATGAAATACCAGTAATAGTTAATGCAATTAATTGTTTAATTGATTTTTACATAATAATTTAGAATATTATACTTTCTTCCTATAATATTATAGTAATTACAATCAAAATAATTAAAATTATTACTGCAGCAATAATAGTACATATACAATTTAAATCTGTTCCATCAAAATCTGCCGTCATTTTTGAAAAAAAAATTACCCAATTACTCCTTTGATTAATACTTTGGATTATTATTATATTTAAAACTTTATAATTGTAAAATTCATACCTTTATTTCAGTGAAATAAGGTCATTAATCTTGTAATCCATCATTATTATTAGAGCTTTAATATTAAAGATTTTTCTAAAAGAATTAAGATAAATTTTAAAAAAAATAAAATGAATTTTATTTAGCAATACATCTTATCGTTTTAATTTTGCTGAAACCCAATCATAATAACCTAAATCTTCCATAGTTTGTGGCATGTCAGCAAAAAATTGGGCCGTAATATCTTTAACATGTTTAGCAGCTACTGGGTGGAACATCATCGCGAGATCTAAACCTACCAAACTTAAGGAAAGTGCATTTATTATTTCCCAAATAGGACCTCGATACTGTCGTAGACCCCATTCTGGGGCTTGCTTTTCACTCATCCAAGCTTCGCGAGCACCCCATGCGTTAGTAGTACCGCCACTAATAGGATATGCTAAATCCTCTTCACCTAAGAGCCCAGCAATACGCATTCTCTGATAAATACTGAAAGAATACTCCATTCCATAGCCAAGCGTTGCACATGTGGGATCCATCACAATTCGATTGCGTGGAAGTCCAAGTTCAATCGCATCCTTATTCATTTTAATTTGATTATTTAGATCAAGAGAAGTCCATAGTAAACAATTATGATCATGTTTTACTGCTAATGGTATAACTTCTTCCCAAGTTGCTTTATCTGCAGCTGAGAGCATTAGAACTTCACTTTCTGTAGCTGCAGCAGTAACTTTAAATAATTCAATGTCCTTTGCTTTATTTCCAGAGCACCCTATGATAACAGGAACATCAACAGCTTGAAGTATGTCTTCAAGAAACTTTACTGATTGAGAAACTGGAGCGTCACCCATTGCTGGATCAATTTCTAGTGAATGAAAAGTAATACATTCAGCTCCAAACTTATCAACTGCAAATTTCGCCCATTGAGCGGGTCTTGCTAAGACTTCCCCATACTCTTGCTTAATAGGTTTTGGAAGCATCATTTTGGAACCCATATCGAATACATCATAAGTAACCAATGGCGGGTTTGGATTTCGTTTGTCTAATCCAAGAAAGTTGTAAAAAGGAGGGACAACTTCTCCACCAATGACAGCCTTCTTTCCATTGGATCGAACAAATTCAATAGTCTGAATTTTTCCTGGGAATTCTAAATCTAATGAAAATTTAGTTGGAGTCCATTCAGCTTTACCTATTCCTGGTAAAACAGCTTGGGCAGCAGCTTGAACGATACTTGGCAGCATTTGAAACTCTAGATATTCTGCGAATAAATCTACATCCTTTAATTCAATTTCTTCAGTTTCTTTCATTAATTCGGCCAATTTTTTACTAATCTCATCAAATGATATTTTTAATCACTTCATTTTATTGTGAAATCATATAGATAGGCTATTGTTGAATAGAATTTAAAATTATGTGATGGAAATTGATCAATGATCGCTCGACTCCATTAATATTGGATGATTTCCTTAAAAAAATTAACATTACATTATCGAAATTGATAATCATTTAAATAGTAGTCATTATTAAAATCCGACAATGAAATTCGATATTAAACACTTTTTTTTTTAATGACTTTTCTATATTTTAAGAGAATTATAAATGATACTGGTAATAATACTGAGAACAGTAGAATTTTTAGATGATATCCAGGGATAATTGGGAGATAATACCTTGTTAAATCTTTATTACAGTAAAGGGAAAAGATATCTGGTCCATTTTCTAATAGGATAAGTTGAATATAATAAATTTTAGATTGAGTAGCGTTATAATTTATATATGGATTTTCAATTAGACTATAATTTATTGCGATATCAAAAATTTCCTCATTAAGGCTTTTATCGAATTTAATATAATCTTTATTAGGGCGTCTATCGAACAGGAATAAAGTAAAATTACCTTCATTAGCATGAGTCACATTTACTTCAATTACTTCACCTGCATCTAGATTAACTAAAAAGAAGATAGAAATACCATCGTTAATGCTATCTATATATTCAAAAGCAAAAACATTCGAGACTGGTATTAAAGTAAATAATAGAATTACTGATATTATTGTTATTCTCTTTTTCATTTTAATTAATATTTATAGCATATTGAAATTCAAATGATAATATGATCTTATGATTGTTTATTTTTTAAAATCTAGGTTTTAAGACCGATCTTTTAAAAATTGTCAAAAATTTGTATAGTAGAAATTTTTTAGTATAACCGATTAATTTCATTATTAATCAATGGATGAATATAGCAACATAAGTATAAGGATAATTATTCTAAAATGAATCTTAAGAATTTAGATTTTGAGAAGCATCAAGGATTAGGAAATGATTATATAATTATAAATAATCAGAAATGGCAGATTCCTGACGACTCTAAAAGTAAATTAGCTTCCATTTTATGCACACCTCACTTTTCAATTGGAGCAGATGGTATGCTATTTGTCTGTAATTCTGAAAGAGCAGATATAAGTATGAAAATGTTTAATCCAGATGGTAGTGAAGCTGAAATGTGTGGTAACGGGATTAGATGCTTTGCTAAATACATTTATGAAAATAATATTTTAAAAAAAGAAATGATAGAAATAGAGACTATTAAAGGAATAATTTCTGCTAAATTATATCTCGATAATTTGATTGTTAAATCGGTAAGAATAAATATGGGTCCTCCTATTTTAGATTGCGACCTAATTCCGGTTAATTTGGATGATAATATAGATAGATGTGTTAATGAATCGATTGTTATATTAGATAAAATATTTAAATTCACAGCAGTTTCTATGGGTAATCCTCATGCTATAATCTTTACAAATGAAAAATTTAATGATGAAGATTTAAATAAATATGGTGCTGCCATTGAGTCGCATAAATATTTTCCAAGAAAAACAAATGTTGAATTTGTCAATGTAATATCAAAGGAGGAAGCTCAATTAAGAGTTTTTGAAAGGGGGGTTGGCATCACCCAATCTTGCGGAACCGGAACTTGTGCAGCTGTAGTGGCAGGGACCATCTTAGGTAAATTTACTAAAAATATTCCTGTAAAAATACATAATGATGGAGGAGATCTAATCATCACTTTTGATGGTAAAAATGTTTTTATGGAAGGACCTGCTGAAAGAGTCTTTAGAGGCATAATAGATGAAATAGAATTCTAAACTAAGAGGTTTGTCTCAAGACTAGTTAATTTATTATTTAGTGAGATGAGAAATGAATTATAAAGATTGGTTAAGGAGAAAGGATTTAGAATATCAAAATGGAATTTTGCATATTGCAGACGTTAATACTCTCGATTTAGCTAAAAAATTCGCAACCCCCGTTTACATTGTAAATGAAAGATTAATAAGAGAACGATACAGGACTCTCAAACAGGTTTTAAATTCTGAGTATAGTAATAATCAAATTCATTATGCTGTTAAGGCAAATACAAACTTGTCTGTATTGAAAATCCTTCTGTCAGAGGGGTCAAGTTTCGATTGTTCATCTATCGGAGAAATATATTCTTGCTTTAAAGCTGGAGCAAAAGCGAAACAGATAATTTATACTGGAAATATGTTTACAAATGAAGATTTTCAATTTGCCGTGGAAAATGACATATTGATTAATTTAGATAGTATTAGTCAAATAAAGAGATTAGCTAAAATTTATGATGACTTAGGCAAGGAAAAAAATACAATTTCTTTTAGAATCAATCCTGAATTTGGAGCAGGTCATCATGTTCATACAATAACCGCAGGTAAAGAGATAAAATTTGGTATATTGGATCATCAAGTTATAGAAGCATATTCAAAAGCTAAAGAATTCGGATTTGAAAAATTTGGAACACATATCCATATTGGCTCAGGTATTATTAATGCTTCTGATTATAAAAAAGCAATTAATAAATATTTAGAGATAATAATTAATTTGGCAGATACATTGGATATAACCTTTGAGTTTCTTGATTTTGGTGGAGGTTTAGGAATACCATATCGTCCTGAAGAAGATCCATTGGATTTAACCCTATATAAAGATGTAGTTATGACAAGATTTAAAGAAACTATTACTAATATGGGGATTGAAGAACCTGAATTTAAGATTGAACCTGGTCGTTATTTATCAGCCGAAGCAAGTATAATTTTAACTCAAATAAATACGATTAAAGATAATGGATTTAAATTATTTGCTGGAGTTGATGCTGGATTTAATACTTTAATTAGACCGACGTTATACGGTTCATACCATCATATAATTAATTGTGATATAAAAAATAAAGAAAACTTTTACACATACGATATTGCAGGGCCAATTTGTGAATCTGGCGATATTCTTGGAAAAGACAGAGAAATGTTAGAATTAAAGGAAGGTGAAATACTCGCAATTCTTGATACAGGAGCTTATGGCCATGTAATGAGTAGCCAATATAATTCTAGACCCCGTCCAGCTGAAATCTTAATCTGTGATGGTAAATCATTTAAGATCAGAGAAGAAGAGAATTTCGAAGATCTTTTAAACCACCAATCCATCCCCGAACATTTAAAATAAATCTATTAAAATAGAGAAGAAAAAAGATAAAAACTCAACTGATTTCTATTATCACGAGATAAAATTATAAAAAAAGGATGACCAAAGACAGGATACCCTTTGATCATTCGAAATGAAGAGTTGGCATATTGAAATCTGTGACTTATAGATTAATGATAGAACTGATCTGCTCTGATAATCTTTTATAATTTTATCTCCTTATAGAAAAATCATCGAAAAAATCGCATTAATTATCCTACTTTCCACCAAGTTTATAAGCCTAATATTTCATTAGTTGAAAATATTTTTGCTTCTTTTGCTTTAGCTATATATTTAATGGCTTTAATTGCTCCGTTAGCAAAACATTCTCTACTATGAGCTTGATGTCTTAATTCAATTCTTTCTCCAGGACCAGCGTATAAAACAGTATGATCTCCCACAATATCACCCCCACGAATAGCATGAACTCCTATTTCGTTCTTAGCACCCACTTTCCTTTTATTAAGCCCCTTTGAACGTCCAAATTTTATAGTTTCCTCTGGATCGCACCCAAGAGTATCACAGATTGTATTAGCAATCCTCAATGCTGTCCCTGAAGGCACATCTGCCTTGCGATGATGATGACTTTCAATTACTTCAATATCCCAATCAGCTAAATATTTTGTCAATAATGCAGCCATTTTAAATAGAATGTTAACACCAGTAGCCATATTAGGAGAAATTACAGCAGGAGCCTGGTTTTGTTTTACTAATATTTCAAATTCTTCATAAAACTCTTTTGACATCGCAGTAGTACCAATAACGCAACGAATGCCATTTCTTACACATATTATACAATTCTTTTCTGTTGCTTCTGCTACAGTAAAATCAACTGCAACATCTGGATTTGTTTCTTCAATAATTTTTTGGAGATTATTAACATTTGTGATTATAATATTATTTGGATCCTTTGAACTAACAAGCGAACTTAATGGTTCTCCAATATGGGAAACATCACAAGCCGCAACAATTTGGATTTCTGGTTCATTTAAAGCTAATTCACTAATTAATTTACCCATGGAACCTGATGGGCCTAAAATTAACAATTTTATCAAACTAATCTTACCACTACTTTCTCTTTTAAATTAGTTTTAAATTTTTTAAAACTTGTTTTATCTTTTCTTGATTCTCATCCAATGGAGGCGTAAGCGGCAATCTCATTCTTTTATTTATTATACCCATTACTTCAGCAGTAAATTTTACTGGACCGGGATTGCTTTCAATAAATAATACTTTAAACAGATCATATAATTTTAATTGTAATTCTCTTGCTTTAATCCAATTACTTTCATTCATAGCCCGAGTGAACTCTACCATTTCAGCGGGAATAATGTTTGAAGCTACACTTATTACTCCAATTCCTCCTAACGCCATTATATGATAAGTAAGAGCGTCATCTCCACTTAAGACAATGAAGTCATCTGGAGTTGACTTTATTATCTTTGTTATTTGATCAATATTTCCACTAGCACATTTTATACCTACGATATTTTCTTTAAGTTTTGATAATTTTGATACTGTTTCAGGCTCTAAATTCGTTCCAGTACGACTAGGAACATTGTATAAAATAATTGGTAATGATACTGAATCAGCGATAATTGAGAAATGATCAATCAAAGAATGTTGTGCTGGTTTGTTGTAATAGGGAACTACTATGAGTAATCCATCTGCTCCTGCTTTCTCAGCGTACTTACATAGTGATATCGACTCTTTAGTGGAATTACTTCCTGCACCCGCTAAAACAAAAGGATCTTTTCCACTTTTCTTCGCCTCATCTATAGCTATATCCATAGCTACATGATGTTCTTCATGAGACATAGTAGCGCTTTCACCAGTTGTCCCCATCGTTAAAATTTGACAGCCGTTATCTATTTGAAACTTAATGAATTTTCGATATGCATGCTCATCTAGATTAAGATTTTCATCAAAAGGTGTAATCATCGCTGTTATTACATTTTTTAGTTTTTCTAATTTTGACATATCTATCATTCAGTGAAATATCTAAAAATCTATTTAAAATATAAATTGTTCGAATTACCTTTTAAGGATTATTAATAATTTTTAAATAATATAATTAAGAACATCTAGTTCAAGGTAAATATTAATTTTAATTAGAGATGAAAATTAATTATTTAGATAAATTTTCTGGGACTCTATTAGGAGTAGCTTGTGGTGATACTTTAGGGCACCCATTTGAAGGGTGGTTAAGAGAAAAAATTTTCACTAATTTCGATGATTTTGAGACGTTTATAGAAGACAATAAAAAAAAATTCAATACTTATACCGATGACACTCAGTTAACATTACATACTGCAGAAGCTTTAATTCAAGGAAATGGTTTTAAAGTTCACAATTTTATCAGTGAATACATTAAATGGTTAGATGATCCTCCTATTGGACCTGGTTATGGATGTCTTACGTCTATACGTAAACTAAAATATGGAATATCTTGGGAGAAGGCGTCTTCTAATTCGGGTGGGAATGGGACTGCAATGAGGGTTTCTCCTATAGGTCTTTTTTATTGTAATGATATAGAAAATCTCATTAAAGCTGCCTTAAAATCAAGTATAATAACTCATTCCCATCCAGCAGCCTCCGTGGGAGCAATAGTGATAGCTAGAGCAATTGCGTATCTTATTGATAAAGTACCTGATAAAGGATTTTCCATAGATGAATTTTTTGAAACAATAATATCATCTATTTCAAATTCAGATGTAGAAATATGGAATGAATTTATAGATATCTTAAATAAGGTAAAAACTAATCTTAATACCAATATCGAGGCTGGATTAATAAAGTTCTCGCAAATTGGTGTAAAATCGCCTTACTTCATAGAACAATACTTAGGTAAAGCATTTGTGCATCCTTATACACTTAGCACCGTAGCTTGTGCAATTTTTATTTTCTTGAAAAATTTAAAATCTTTTAAAAATTGCATCTTTACATTAGCTACTGCTGGAGGTGACAGTGATACTGTAGGAGCAATTGGAGGAAGTTTGGCAGGAGCTTATTTTGGTTTACAAAGTATCCCGATGGAGCTTTTAAAGCTAATAAAAAATTATAAAAAAATTTTAAGAATAAGTGAAGAGCTGTGTAATATTTTTAAGAAAAAATATAACATTAGCTAAAACTATTTAAAATATTATCTAACTCCTTAGCGCATAAATCACAAAATATTGGTGGTTTATTATCCGTATCTCCAATCCAATTAGAGAAGATCATTATGCATTGGTTATTGCAATGAATTAGACCTAAAGTATGTCCAATTTCATGAATTGCTTCCTTTAATACTCTTAATTCAAATAATGAGGAGTTCTCTTTCCTATTCCAGAACTGTTCCCTAAGACGGGTTACAGAGATTAAAGCAACAGGTGAAAATTGAAAAAACTCTCTCTCTGGGTTGCTCGCTGTGCCAAAAATGAAATTATAGTTCCTAACATAAATGTCTTCATCCATTATTCCTAATATTCGAAAAAACTTTTTTTTACGATTATATTCGAGAAGTTTTTTCATAACTAAATCGGCCTTGTATTGCCTTCTTTTTCTATTATATTCTACCTCATTTAAGGGAATTACATCATTAAGGATTTCTACTGGTAGATTAAAATCCTTAAATGACCACTCCAAATTTTTCCTTAGTTTTACAAGAATTGATTTATCTATTTCACCGATTTGTTGAAGATGTATAACTTTTTTCATTTTAGATAAATTAAAAGCCTTATTTACTTCGCTTATTTATTATTTAATATACAATATTTGAGAGATTGTTATAAACTTTTACAAAAGAAAGAATAAGAATGAAAAAATTAAAAATTGAAAATTCATTTTAAAATTTGTTATTTACATTTATTAAAAAAAATTATGATTTAGAGAAGTTAGAAAATTAAGAATCCCTTCAGAAATAACGGGAGGGTGGTCTAGCTTGGTATGATTCTTGGTTTGGGACCAAGGGGTCGGGGGTTCAAATCCCCCCTCTCCCATTTTTCGTGGTTATTCTTCTATTAGTTAAAAATGATCTTTAAGTTATGAGCGATAAACATTCCCTTAATATTAAGGAAATTGTCATTAATCCTTTATTACAAAAGCTTAGAGAGAATCCGATTGCTAAGGAAAGCGAGAATTCATTCTTTGAAAGTTTTGATAGGACCAAAATCTTTTATCGTCTATGGCAACCAGAAACAATTAAAAAAATCTTAATTATCAATCATGGAATGGGTGGACATGGTGAATATTTTGTCTTATTAGCAGATCGATTAATTGAAAATGAGATTATGGTTATAGTTCCAGATTATAGAAATCATGGATTTTCAGAGGGAAAAAAAGGAGATCTTAAAAAGTTTCGATATCTCTTGAAGGATCTGCATTGCTTTATAAACTTTATATCAAATAGATATAAAAATATCCCCATTTATTTATGCGGCGATAGTATGGGTGGGACAGTCTGTATTAATTTTGCTAAGGAGTTCCCGGAAACCTTTTTAAGCCTTTCAGGATTAGTATTGTTTTCTCCTGGAATTAAAATTAAATTATCGAAAAAATTTTTACTTGGATTGATTTTTCTAGCTTTCCCATTATTTTTAATTAGAATTTGTTTTCCCTCCATTCCTATTATCTCGGTAAAAGGCAGAGAAGAACTAGGAATAAAAAATCGAATACATCAACAATATGATCGAGAGGATCCAATTCATCTAAAAAAGATTTCGACAAGATATCTTTTTCAATTGTTTAAATATATGCGAAAGACAAGAAAAATTGCTCCTTATATTCCTATTCCCACAGTAATTTTTCAAGGTACAGAAGATAAAGGAATTTCTATGAAATATGTTCAGATATTCTTTGAAAATATATCATTCAAAGATAAAAAGCTTGAATTAATAGAAGGAGGCTATCATGCTTTATTAACAGACCCAGACTTTCAAAATAAATGGAGTGTTATGATTAATTGGTTTAAACAACATTAATTATTAAATTAAATATCTTAACTTTTAATTATGAATCAAGAAGATATTCTTATTAGAAGTAAAAGTTCAACAAGAAAATTTTTAATATTTGGGCTGCCAAATTTAGGAACATCTATTATTATGGGTTTTGCAGATTTTGCACTTTTTACTCTCTATAATCTAGCTTACAATATAACTCCATTTCTCGTCGGAATTGCTTTAGGACTAGGAAAATTTACTATCGCGGCATCTCAGTTTTTCTTTGGATGGATTAGTGATGCTAAATATACAAAATGGGGAAGAAGGAAACCCTATTTAATAATTATGAGTCCAATTTTGGGTTTATCTTTTATATTTTTATTATTACCTGGTTTAATATTAGATCCTAAGGATCTCAATGCTATGTTCATTTGGTTATTATTATGGTATCAAATTTTTAACATATGTTATGGGGTCACTTCACCCTACGGAGCATGGATGGCAGAACAATTTGAAGTAAAGGATAGACCTAGAGCATCCCAATACCAACAATTGTTTGGTTTTGTTGGATATGCAGTTATTACTGCATTTTCAATGATTGTATTAACAGATTTTATCAATAACATAGAAGAGAATCCAAATTTTATCCCACCAGGCTTTTTTTATAGTATATTAATTTTTGGGGTTATACCAATCCTATTATTTTATTTAACTAGTTTTGTCATTTCTAAAGAACCACATTTTAAGATTGATTCAAAAATAATATATAATCTTAAACTTATTTTAAAAAATAAGAACTTTCTATTGGCGACAGTTATGCAGGGAATCTCTAGTATTGCTACAATAATGATAGTAGAAGTAATGTTAATATTTATTATAGAAGTTTTACAATTTAGTGATACAGATTATTATATAGCCGCTGGCATAATGATCCTTGGCATTTTATTCTTTCTCTATATTTGGAAAAGGATAATAAATAAGTTTGGAAAGAAAAAGAGTCTTTTATATATCTTTTCTTCTGCAATTATTATTCTTTCATTAACATTAATTGGCTTAATTCCAATGCATTCATATTTTGTTTTTGGATTACTTTTTATAATTGGATTATCTGGATGTCTGGGTGGTTGGGCTTTATTTCCAGCAATTATTTATGCAGATATTGCTGAAGATGATGAAAAAAGAACAGGAGAATTAAAAGCAGGTATATATACAGGTTTTCCAAGCATAACTTTAAATATCTTTCAAGCTTTGGGGATATTTATTATGGGTATAATATTAGAATTACCTAGAGTTGGGAATTTATCTTATTCTATTGGTTTAATACTATGGGGTCCTTTCTGTTCATTAATATTTCTCATTACTTATTTATTTACGAGAAAATTCATAAAACTTGATTTTGAATGGGAAAAGAAACAATAAAATCTAAAATTCTTAAAGCTTCTAATAAAAAAGTGCTAGATAGAGATGTAAAATCTATAAGTTAATGTGTTCCTTCATTTCTATTGATTCTTCTTCATTGAAGTAAATTTCAGCTATTAAGTCTTGAACTGTTGACATTAAGGATATCATAATAGCAGGATTTTCTGATGTTATCTTGTAATATTGAAAAAAACGCGACTTTATAGTAAAACTTATTTGATCCCTAAAAAATTGTAAAAGCTGTTGAATTTCACTTTCGAAATCTTTACGTTTTTGAATCCATACTACTAATTTTTTCTCTTTACTTTTCTTGGCTGTTTTTATTTTTAATTTTATTATCATTTCTGTTTCTACTTAAGATTCTTTGATTAAAAGGTGCTTAGGATATAATAATTATAAATATAATTATTTAAAGAAGAAGATTTTTAAAAGAAAAAATGAAAATTTTGAAAATTCTAAGTTTTTTTAGATATTTTAATAATAATCAGTTTGACTATAGTGACAAATATCCATCCAAATCCAATGAACATAACAATGTATTTTACTAATGCAAAGTATGAGTGTGTAATTGCCCAACCATCAGGAAAACCTAACGGATCTGAAAGCATCAATAAGATAAAAACATTCTCTATAGCATCACAACTCGGTGCTATTATTGCTAAAGAAACCAGTATAAAACTAACTTTTGCCCATAATGATCCTTTTTCAAATTTGCGAGCAATTTTTAATCCAAGACTAAAAAAAATTCCGCCATAAGAAACCATAAAGCCATAATCTAATATATTCGCAAATCTATACAAATCAATATTTGCTACACTATTAAAGGTTTTAATCGCAGTACCACTAAATGAAAGTTGACTTTCTATAAAACTCACAGGATATGAAATTAAGAATAGCCATGTAAGAAAGGGATATACTAAAAATAATAAAACAATACTAAAAATAAGGAGATAATTCGTATTCTTTGGAGAAGGCTTTTCAACTAAAAAATCGATTACCATCCTTTTATCCTCCATTCCATTACTTTCTTATCCTTTTTAATTCCATTTTCACAGCATTCATTCTATCAGGGCATTCTACTTCAACTACATCGGGATCTGAAGACCAAGGAAATGATCCCCCAAATTGAAGCGTCAAAATCATTGGAAATATATCATGATAAAAAAAACCGCATAACCCATTCATATTATGACCAGTCAGTTCGAATTTATCACCAGTTTTGTGGCCTGCATTACAGTGACCTTTAATATCTTTAATTGTTCCAACTATTTCAAAAATCTTTTGAGCTATATTTCTCCACCTCTTAAAAGTTTATTTTAGAAATTAGAAATTCTAAAAATAATGTAGTATTGAGATAATAGTATAAAATAGTTTATTATTATTAAATTAAAAATATTAGGATTACTTCTAAAGAAAATTTTATTTTGAAAGTTCTTTTCTTAATTCTTCTGTTACTTTCTCAACTTTCTTATCTTTTATCCAATACCTTACTTTTGAAGATTTCAAAAATTTTTGCACTTTTTGGTTGAGTTCCTGTAGGTTTTTCCGATCTTTTTCACTTAGTTGTGGAATTTTTTCTAATTTTTTTGTAACTTTCTTAACTTCTTCTTCTATTATAGGTATTTCTATTTGTTGTTTTCCTTTAATTAATCTTTCCCGTAAAATCTCTTTAATATTTTTTACCCATCCTTGAATCCATGGATAAGTTCCTTGTTTACTTGGATCAATTATCTGGATTTTTTTCCTGTTTACGACTATTAAATCATCAGGGCATGAATTTTCACATGCTCCACAATAAAAGCAATCTTCTTCATTGCAAGCTATTTTCCCATACTTAACTACATCTTCTGCACTTTCAGGAATAAAAAAAGACTCAACTGGACAGATGTTTACACAGGCTTTACATCCTTGAGGATCACATTTGTAAAGCATATTTTTTTTTATTATTACTTCTCCTTCAATAGGAGAATCAATGTGAAAACATTTAGTAGGGCATTCTTTTTCGATTTTATAATATTCTTTTATACTATTTCTCTCTCTAAGAGTTAAGCATAAATTACAAATTTTATTGCCCTTGTCTTCAATGCAATTTTCCATATCAATTATAAAAAATTTTCCTATTGATGGGAATTCATCTAACGAGATTTGTCCTTCAGGTTCAATATTTTCATGGAATGCATCATTAGGACATACAACAGCACACAACATGCAGTAACAGCATTTATCATGGTCGATTAACAGTTTTGGATTGGAATCATCAATAATGTGTTGTGAGATTTCGGGAATAGGTCCGAGTTCAATAGCATCGACTGGACATACAAGTTTACATAAACTGCATCCAATGCATTTCTTTATGTCATAGATAAGCTTTTTCTTCACATCCTTAAAGTTCCAGTTAAAAATCAATTGGTCTGGCCCTAATTCTAGACTTTTTTCTATCGTATTTTCTATATCCTGTGATTTTTTGGAATTTGAATTTGAGCTAATCTTATTCAACCATTCTATGTATATTGTTATCTAATTATCATATAATTTAATTTCAAATAAGATTAATTATTATAGTTAGAAAGCCATCCAAAATTTTTTAAAACAAAATATCTATTTTATTACTTAAATTCTGCTGGAATGTCAACATGACATTTTTTTCTAATTCATGTAATAAAGTATTGATTTCATTAAAAATTAGATGAATGAAATCAAGAAAAATAAGATTGACTCTCTCTATCGAAACCGTATACATACTCAATAGCTATTCCATCAGGTCGTCGTTCTGGAGGAATGTATGTTATCCGTAAATCTGTGATAAAGGCACCAATACCTTCTTTTGCTAAGATAATGGCAGGATGATCAGCTTCTTTAAAAATCGCTTCACTAATTTTCAAAGTAATTGCCCTACACTTTTCTTCATCAATAATACCTAAGGAATGCACATATTCATGCAATAAAATATGATAAGTATATGACCATACTATTTCATATGGTTGCGAATCTAGAATTAGTTTTAATGGTGTTTTATTCATTACGATTTCAGTACCAGGATGAAAATGCATCCCGCCAATAAAGCCACCACGCACTATCCCCATTTCGACTAAACCTAGGCTTAAACCTGCTCGATGGCGCCCTAATACTTTTCTTACATCTTTCTTAACCTTTTCAAAAATATTAGGAATTTCCTTTTTCAATTCTTGAAGTTTCACATAATACCCCGCATTAAATTATAAATTTTAATAATAAAAAAAAAATTAAAAATCAAAAAACCAATCATCTTCATCTTCATGAAGAAACCCCATTAGTCTTGATAAATCTTCTAATAAGGGTCTAATGGATACAAATTTTTGAGCTCGCTCTGTCCGATCCATGTCTGAAAAGAATAAATCATCCATAAGTTTTTCTATATTAAATCTATTGAGATATCTTTCAGGATTGAAAAATAAAGTATAAAAAATTTCTTCAGTTAAGTTTATACTCTCTTTAATATGCTTTTCTTTATGTCGTCTTTCTGTTATAGTTTTAATAAGTTTTTCTCTATATTGCTTATCCATAATATTTTTTAATTCTAGAATAAGACACTCTTTTTTATTCAAATTTTTCATTCTCTCATTCTCTAATTTTACAATATTATTATCTATATCTCTTATTTGTTCCCCTAGAAATTTCACTTTTTCATCTGGAGATTTTATTTTTGTATAATCTACTGGAAAATCAAGATCTCTGATTTTAAGATTTAAAGATTTATCTTTTATTTCACTTGTAGAATACTTGACATTATAATAATCAGGGCTTACATCAATTCTCAATGAAATATTACTTTTTATTCTATATTTACCTCCACGTGTTTCTGAAGGATCAAGATTTTCAACTAAATTATTATCCATAAGCAATTTTAACTGGCTATGAACTGCTTGACGTGATATTCCTAAAGAATGAGCTAGCTCTGAAGCTGAATGAGGGACTTTAGCTAATTTGGATAGTATAACCCTCCTTGTAGGGTTTCCTAAAGTTTCTAATAATGTGTCTAAATTAATCATTCTTCCACTTTCATTATTATTTTCTATCTGCAAACTTTAATCACTCTCACTCAATAAATTTTAATTATCTATACATTTCTTCTAGATCTTTAGAAGATCTCTCTTGAGCAACCTTAGCTTTATCAGCTCCTTTTAGTATCTTTTCTGTTGCGGTATCAAATTCCTCTTTAGAAATTAATATTTTGCTAACTATTTCGGAATTTATTGTCTCTATTTTTTGTTCCAATTCATTAATCTCTTTAATGTCTGCATAGTCAATTTTTAATTTTTCTAACTTAAGATCATATTCCAAAAGTTGTTTCTTTTTCTCATTAACAATTGGAATTGATTTTCTAATCGTTAATAACGTCGCTTCTTCGCATATAGCTTTAATATCAGCTCCAGTATAGTTTTCCAAAGCATTAGCTAAACTTTCAACATTTACATTCTTCGCCAAAGGTTTGTTTTTTAGATGTATCTTAAATATTTCTTTACGTGCTTCAAAATCTGGCATAGGTATTTCTATATGCCTACCAAATCTACCCGATCTTAATAGCGCTGGATCCAACATATCTGGTCTATTAGTTGCGGCAAGTAATATAACATCCTTTAAATCTTCTAAACCATCCATTTCAGTCAATAATTGAGAAACTACTTGCTCAGTCACTTCAGAACCTGCGAATCTACCTCTTAATCCAGCGATTGCATCGACTTCATCAAAGAATATTATACATGGGGCAGCAGAGCGTGCTTTTCTAAAAGTTTCTCTAACTGCTTTTTCACTTTCTCCAACCCACTTGGATAAAAATTCAGGACCTTTTACAGAAATAAAATTTACTTCACTTTCATGTGCTAATGCTTTTGCTAGGAGCGTCTTTCCAGTTCCTGGAGGGCCATACAGAAGAATTCCATTAGGTGGTCTTGAATTTAAATGTTTATATAACTCAGGATATTTTAAAGGCCATTCTATTACTTCTCTTAATTGTAATTTTGCTTCTTCTAAACCTCCTACATCGTCCCAAGTTTCTGTTGGTTGAGATATTACCACTTCTCTTAACGCAGAAGGCTCAATACTATTTAATGCTGATAAAAAGTTTTCCATTTTAATCTGAAGATTATTTAAAACCTCATAAGGAATTGGTTTATCTAAATCAATCTTAGGAAGCATTTCTCTAATTGCTAACATTGCGGCTTCTTTTGCCAAAGCTTCAATATCTGCTCCTACGAAACCATGTGTTCTTTCTGCAATTAAACGTAGATCAACATCTTCACTTAAAGGCATCCCTCGTGTATGAATAAGTAAGATTTCATAACGACCATCAGTATCGGGAACCCCAATTTCAATCTCACGATCAAATCTTCCGGGTCTTCTCAATGCTATATCGATATCATTCACTCTATTAGTTGCACCAATCACTATAAGTTCTCCTCTTCCTTCTAAACCATCCATTAGTGATAATAGTTGCGCCACAACTCTTCTTTCAACCTCTCCAGTGACTTCTCCTCTTTTGGGGGCTATAGAATCTAATTCATCTATAAATATTATTGACGGTGCCTTTTCTCTAGCCTCATCAAACACATTTCTTAGATTCTCTTCACTTTGTCCATAGAATTTACTCATAATTTCAGGACCACTAATCGTAAAAAAATTAGCGTCAGTTTCATAGGCTACAGCCCTCGCTAATAAAGTTTTTCCAGTACCAGGTGGACCGTGTAGCAATACTCCTTTAGGTGGGCTAATCCCAATTCTTTTAAATAGCTCAGGATGTCTTATAGGTAATTCTATCATTTCTCGAATACGTTGAATTTCCTCTTCTAAGCCTCCGATATCTTCATAACTAACCTTTGCTCTCTCTCTTTCAATAAGCTCTTTATGACTTTTTTCACTAAAGTTTATTTTTGTATCTAAATGAATTCTAACAGCTTCAACTCTTGGGTAAAAGTCCACAACAACAAGATCTACCCGCGTGAAGTTTGAATGAAAGCTTAGGATATCACCTGTCATAATAACACGATTTTCCAAGATCCTAGCTAATTGTTGAGAATTTTTTGTTACAACTGCTTCTTTTAATCCTGCGAAGGTGACCTTTTCAGCTAATTCCGCTTCAATTCTTCTTATTGAAACCAAGTCGTCAATATTAGCATCTAAATTTCGTCTAACAAATTGATCTAATCTAATGATTCCTGTTCCTTTATCTTCATGCCTCCCTGGGTATAGTAAGGCAGCAGTTTTAGAATCGTTAATTGGATGAGAGATTTCAATAACATCTCCAGTTTTTAATCCTAATTTGCTAACTATATCAGGATCAATTCTTATTATACCTCGTCCAGAATCTTCTTTAAATGCATCCTTTACTCTTAATTTATTTTTATTCCCTCTGAATTCTCTTGTAAACCCACTCATATTTTTAATCTCTTCTTTAAATATTTTTTAATTTTATTAAGAATTTAAACTAAGTTTTTTTTCTTAAAATAATAGTAGCAATACCATTATTTACTTCTAATTTATAATTTTCCATAGATGATTGAAAAGGTAAATTAATCTCTTTCAAATATCTCCTTATATCACTTTCTGCGGAGACTTTTAATTCTCTTCCATCCTCACTAAGGCTAAGAATTACATGACCTTTTTCTATTCCAGGTAATTCCATTATAATTTCTATATCATCTTCAATAATATTTAATTCGGTAAAAGGTTCAACTAAATTAGAATGTTTATTAATTTCAGCAGAATCCAATTTAACATTATTTAAATCGATTACTTTTCTTTTATTCGCCAATTTTCCAAATCTTTTAAAGTTTGATATATTTAAATTCTTCAAATAATCTTGAAGTTTATTTTTATCAATGTCTCCTTCAATTTTTATGTCGGGTTTATCCATACCTGGCTCAAAATGGTATGAAACCTTAAATCCCTTAATATTCTTATTTTTAAGACTCTGATTAGGATCTAAACTTGATTCTGGTAAAAATAACAAATCTATATCAAACATATCTGCATTTAATTTGAAAAATTCCTTAATCTTCTCAAAAAAATCATCATATTCATCATAATCGTCTGACAAATAATTCACCTTTTTAATTAATTGTAAATTACCTCTTGACAATTATTGCATGCTAAACTAAATATAAATACTTATCGTTTTTAAAAAATAAGAGTATAAGGGGCTAAATACCATTTTTCTTAAAATTATTTTTTGCTTTATCAACTATATTATAAGTTCTACGTAACAATTCAAATGCAACCTGAGGAATACGCCATCCTCCTAATCCGCAATCAGGGCCAACATATCTTAATCTTTCGCTGTACATATTCAATGCATCGTAAAGATTTTTCTTGATTTTATCTTCAGAATCAATTAAACTCATCATTCCATTGTAAGTTTTTAAGTAATCCCAAGAACTTCCCGAATCTATAGCTTCGGCTATAATGTTATCTACATTTGTTCGGGTTATTCCTACACGAATAAATTTATCATATTGATCTAATAGTCTTTTTGAAATTTTGTTTGTTTTATCTGCTGCATATTCACATGTAATAACTTGTAAATTTTTAGCTTTAAGTGGAATATCAGCCCGTTTCAAACTATGAATGTGTATTTGGGTTGTAATTTCTTTCTTATTAATACCTTCTAGGCATGTATCAAATATTTTAACTAAATCAATATCATTAATGTTGGCTAAATCTATAAACCCAAAAGAGGGCTCGTCTATAGAAATTATTGAAGTTTTAAAATATTTATTTGAAATTACAGAATTTTTTAAAAAAGAATTAATCGATTTAGCAAAATTTAATGCAATATCTTGATATATTGTGAACTTATGTTTTTTAACATATAATTCAACTGGACCAGTTATGCACAACTTAACTTTTAAGGAGCCTCCTGTTTCTTCATAATTTTCTTTAGCAAATTTTTCGAGAACAAACATTTCAGAGATATAAGCTTTTTCTGGATTGATTAAATCAGGTTCGATTTCATAGTCAGAAATAGGCTTTAAAAATTGTTCATTCATTTCCATTAATTGGGGATAATTTATGATTTGAATTCCTGAATTCAATTTTAATTTGAAAGTTTCAATCAAGGGATTAATATAATAAATTTGAATACCCTTATTTGAAAAAATGTCAACTTTATTCGCAAATGCTTTATAGGCTATCCAATAAAATTGGTTAAACTTTTCTTTATTAATATTCTCAGGTAGAGGAAAACTACCTACATCATCTAATTCGGGAAATTCACTCATTTTTAAATTAATTTTGGATTCTAAGATTATTTTTAAATCAAAAATTATAATATTTCTTCATTAAATAATCTATTTCTTCTTCATCTAAATTAAATAGAAGAAAAAATAATTTATCTATAAATCCCTTAATATATATTTGGTTTCTTTCCTTTAATGCTACTAAAATTGACTCATCGTTATAAAATGTAAAAAATTCTGATGCGTGGATTTTTTCATTTAAATTCCTCAGAACATCAGACTTATCTAAAAGATTAAACTCTATTAACCAAGAGCTCAAAAGCTTTATTAACGATATGATTGATAATTCCCTTTTAGAATTGAATAAATTCAAATTTGGAATTAATAATCCATTTTCTAATTTCGTTTTACTTCTTTTTATAGAAATGTTTTTTGCTTTAAATAGAAACCTAACTAGTTTCGAATTTAAATAAGCAATCAGAAATAGATAAAATCCTTTGTCATACTTCGAATTAGGCCATAAAAAATAAGTGTCAGAAGTTGCAAAATAAGGATTGTCTGAATAACCAAACATATTTTCTTTAGAAATATATTTAAAAAATATTTTTGGTCTATTATCGTAAAATGGTTCAAGATCAATTAATCTCTGTTTTCTTATGTCATCAACTATAGTTATAAGACTTCCTCTTCTGGGGAAATATATGTCATGTGGATTTTCTTTTGCATTTATTAGTATTTGCTTTAAATATTTCTCGTATTGGCTTATATACAATGATAATGTAGGATATTTTTGTTTAATTAATTTATTTCTTTCTTCAGGATTTGATGTGATAAACTCGTTCTTATTAAAATAAATTAAATAACCAATAGATTCTAGTTTCTCAAACCCGTAAGGTATAATAGACTTACTTTTATAAATTTTTTTTAATCGTCTTTTTTCAGCATCTCTCAATACATGAAATTCTTTATCAATCTTTATTGAAATATCATTTTCATTCACTTTAAGATTAGTTCCTTGTTTTAAAATAAAAAACGCATCTTTAATTAATATTAATCCATTTCTAACAAAGAAATAGTCTTTTAAATATGATATTTTGTCATTAATTTTACAAAATCTTTTGATTTTATTAATAGTAATCTTAACTTCTTCTGGATATAATAAATTCCAACTTCCTGCCCTCTCTAGATCATGATTAGATAAGCTCGATTGATAAATCTTAATATTGGGTGAAGGTTTATCATTTATAAGTTTATAAAATATCATTTTATTATAATCTTCATCAGAAAGCGATTGAGACGTGTTTTTTTGGATATTTATCACTTCAATCTTTTTATTTGCATGTACAAGTTTTTCTTGTTCTGTTTTTTTCTGAAGAATAAAGATACAGTTATGCTGTCCTAAAGCATTTTTAAAGATTTTTAAATTAGCTAAATCGATATATTGGATTAAAAAGCATTCATCGATAATATGAGGTTTTAAATGTTTTATCCCTGTTTTTTTAGATTTAGTAATCCAATATTTAGTTGTAATAAAGGAAAGGAGACCTCCTGGTTTTAGCATTTCTATCCCTAAATGGATAAAGTAGTAAAATAAATCCATATTTCCGACGAAAAATTTTCTACAAATAGGAAAATGTTGTGCATAATTTTGAAAAAGTTCCGAATTATAGTTTTGTCCTAAATAAGGAGGATTTCCTATTATAACGTTGAATTTTTTATTAATATCTGCTCCTAGATAATCTTCAAATTGAAAATTTACTTGTGGATATAAAATTTCAAGGTGTTCTTTAAAGCTAGTATCAAGTTCGAATGCCGTAATTTCATTAAAATTGTGTTTAAGAAGTTGTTCTAAAAATACACCTGTACCAGTAGCAGGATCTAAGACTTTTAAATCCTCGAATGCAATATTACATCCTTGAGTGTCTTGTGCTTTATTGATGATTTTTTTTACATTTTCAACCATGAATTTAGCAAGATAGGAAGGGGTAAAAATTTGCCCAATGGAATTATTAACTAGAGCATCGTCTTTTTTAATAATCATCTAAATTTATTATTAACTTTGATATCTAAAAAGATGATGTTTTAGAAATTAAATGAAATTTAGTACAATAAAAAAACTTGAATTTAAGAAAAAAATTAATGATGATGATTATGATCGTGGGGTTTTATTTTTATATTGACTGGCCTAAGAGAGCCTATTGCCCAACCAGCTACTTCATTAAGGGAAGGATGAATTACCATTGATTTATAAATAGGCATAAATGACCCTCCTTCTGGACAAGCACGCTCAAGTTTTGGAATATCTGCTTTTTCAGATAATTCAGGTAATACACAAGTAAATCCTGCATTCATTAAATATACAAACGGTTGTACTAATATAGCTGCATGTGGACCTACTACATGTGCGCCCAATATTCTATAAGATTTATCAACTATTAATTTTACAAAGCCATCATCATCGTTTTCACTTTCATACCCCATTGCAAATCCCTTAGCTACCGAGGAATAATGCTTAATAGCAACAAATATTTCATGTCCATTTTCAATAGCTTCTGATTGCGTCATTCCTACATGTCCAATTTGAGGATAAGTAAAAATAGCCCAAGGAACTGCGGAATAATCCACCGATTGTTTATTTTCTTCAGGACCAAATATATTGTTTACACATATTTCGGATTCATAATTTGCTTTATGCCGAAACTGGTATAACCCATTAGCATCTCCGATGCACCAGATATTGTTCTTATTAGTCTCAAGATAACTATTAGTTGTAATCCAGCCACGTTTATCTACTTCAATTCCCGTTTTCTCAACCTTCAGCAAATCTGCATTTGACTTTCTTCCCGCTGCAACTAAGATTTCTTCAGCTTTAATTTCTATTTCTTCCCCAGTTTTAGTATTTTGGGCAACTATTGCTTTCATTTTATTTTTTATTTTTGCTTTAATTGCTTTATGATTTACTAATATATTCATAGTTTTCTTAAAATTTTCTGCTAAAAAATCGCTGATTTCTGGTTCCTCGGTCATAACTAAACGAGGAAGCATTTCTATAATAGTAACCTGAGTTCCGAAAGTAGAAAAGACATGTGCAAATTCTGCTGCAATTACTCCGCCTCCAATAATTATCAGGCTCTCCCAAGGCTTATGTGGAAATTTATCGCCAAAGAAATTTTCATTAGTAATATATCCTACTTCCTCTAAATTTTCAATAGGGGGTATAAACGAGCGGGCACCAGAAGCTATTACAAACTTTTCTCCCTTGAAGGTACCTATAATTTTGTTATCTTTTTTTTTTTTAACTTGCATTTCATATTCTCTGGTAAATTCACCAATACCCTTATATAAGGTAAGATTTGGAACCTGCGACAATCCTTCCTCAATTTCTTTGCTTTCATCAATCTGACTCCACATTCTCTTACTAATGAACTCCCAATCGATTTTTTCAACCCTAAAATTCACTCCAACCTTAGAAGCATGTTGTGCTTCACGAATTAAATCAGCAGGATGAACTAAAACTTTAGAAGGAATACATCCTCTGGTTAAACATGTAGCTCCAAGTTTTGTATCTTCCACTAGTGCGCATTTTAAGCCCATTTGAAGTCCTGTGTTTAATACATTTAAACCAGCCCCACTTCCAATGACTACAAGATCATATGATTCCATAAAATCAATGTTTATCATATCAAATATAAAGTTTTTAGTAATGAACTAAAAACCATATTAAATATACTATAAAATGCTGTATTTCAATAAAGAGAGACTGAAAATAGAAACCAAATAAAGTTAATAAATAAAACAATAAAAATTGGAATATTTGTTGATATCAACAATTATTCCTATAATTTTAACCTTTAATTATTTCCATTAATTTAGGGAAGATTCTAGGATAATGCACGGCCATACAATGGATTCCCGCCAACAAATTTTTTTTTCTCAATTCTGAAATAAAGGGTTTGAAAAACTCGTAATTATATTGATCATATAGTTCTTTTTGTTGGTTTTTATCAGAAATATCAGTTTTTACACTCTTCCATCTGGCTAAAATTTCTTTAGGGACGCTTACCCCAGGAACAAAAGTATCAAAACCTTTCGCAATACCATAGCTCTTCATAGGAAAGATTCCAAGTAAGATAGGGACTTTATATCTATTAATCTCAGTTAAGAATTCAATTGTCCTGTCAAGATCATATACAACTTGCGTTTGTAAAAATTCGGCTCCTGCTTCCGCTTTTCGGCCAATCTTTAAAATCTCTGCTTCCATTGGTTCTGCATTTGGATTTGCAGCAGCACCAACATGGAGAGTAGGGGGATGTTCAATTTCATGACCATTTACCTTTCCTGTATCAACCATTTCTCTTACAAGTTTTACTAAGGTTGCTGAATCTAAATCAAATACAGGCTTGCTTTCAGGCATATCTCCTAATGCTGTATGGTCACCCGTAAGAGAAAGAATATTCCTTAATCCTAAAGCATGACCCCCCATCAACATTCCGGCAATTCCAAGCTTATTTACATCTCTTACTGTTAATTGCCAAATTACTTCTAAATTCGCTTCCCTTTGAATAACATGTGAAGCAGCCATGCTATTAATTGTAACAATACCTAATGGGCTATCAGTTACATTTGCAGCTATGACATAAGGAGCCATTTCTTTTGCTTCATAAATAGTGTGAGAGAGATCACATGTCTTTTCTGGCTCTAATTCACCGGTTAATATGAAATCACCTTTAACTAGGGCTTCTCCTAATCTTGAATATGTTTTCATTTCTGCCATTTTTTTAGTTCACCTCTTATCTAAATATAACCTCTTGTTGATGACCACTTTCAGACCAATCTCTAGCATCGCGTAATCTACTGAATAAATCTAACCTATTAATTGCTTTTAAACGATTAAATATTAATATCCATCCACAATCTTTCTCATAATTGCCAACTTCACACTTTCCATCAACCATACCACCACAAGGACCATTCATTAATCCTTTAGCACAAGTTGCAATTGGACAAACTCCGCCTGTATAATTTAAATAACAGTCACCGCAAGCCCTACATCGCATATAAAATCTACCTATTCTTTCTGTCATACCAATAAATTTTGTGTTATTAGATATAAGAACAGGTTTCTCTGGATATTTATTTTGTAATACTGTTACTATACTTTGAACTCCAAGCCCGCAACTGAGAGTTAAAACAGCATCTGAATCCTTTAATTCATCATCAATCTTTCGTAAGTCCTTCTTCATGACTCGATTATCGCATACATCTTCACTTACTACAACAGAAGTAATTTGATAACCTTTTTCTTCTAATTTATTTTTCCATTCTTCAGCACCTTCAGTCCCACCAGTCTGACATAAAGCAGCACAAGTCCCACAAGAAATAAGAGCTAACTTCCTTATATTATAGTTCTCTAAAGCTTCAAAAACTTCTACATCCGGTTTTTTTGTAGTTATAACAACCATTTCCTACCTATCCCAAATATGTATTTTTAAATTAAAAATTATCTTAAGAGGAGAAATTAATAAATGCATTTTAAGTTAATTATTAAAATTGAAAACAAAATTGACAAAATATTTTATCAGAATGACTAATTTTACTCTTAAAAATTTAAAAAAAGATAAGTATAATGTTAAAATAGGATCATATGAAATTGAAAGCCCCAAAAGTTAATCTATGTTTCTGTCGAATGTATAAAATTACAACTAAAGAAAGAATACTTATGATAGCGATAATCGCTATAAAAATTATAATTTCAACTGCAAATGGAACAGGAGTGAGTCCGCGGCAATAAAATATATCCATTGCATTATTTCGTCCATCGGACCAAGCTATGTGCGGGATATTGTTATAAAGCTGTATAGCAAAATATTCACCCGGTCTAGAAAACTCGCTAGAAGTAAATTCTTCTGCAATAGCAAGTTCTTCAGAAAAAACTGTCACATTTCGATAAGGACCGGTAAAATTCAAAGTTCGATAATATGGTTTATATTTATCTTTTTGTTCACTATAATAAACGATATGGAGTTTACCTGATCCATCAATTGCCATATCTGGGTTCCATTGATGTCCTGGAGTTGATGGATTAACTCTTACTCTATTACTCCAAGTCGAGCCAAAATCATCTGAATATCTTAAATAAACATCCCATGTGTCTGCTTGATGATCAAATTTATCAGCCCATAATACATAAAGCCTTCCATTTTCATCAAATTCAAGAACAGGTAAGGTTCCTTTGCTGGCGTATCCTCCAACAGTTTCAAACATGCAGTAATTACCATCTAAGTTTATAATTTCTGGAGGATCAAATGTTAAGCCCCCATCTATGCTCTTGGTAAAATACAAATTTCCACCTGATTCAGGGACCCAAGACCATGCAATGAAGATTTCTCCTGTACTATTTAAAGTTATATATGGGCCTACGAAGTAATAATCTTCTCCTAAGCTTAGGATTTCTTGATATGTATTTCCTTCATCTAATGATCGACTAACTCTCACAGTTGCATTCCCATTTGGATTGATATCGATATCATCATATACAACGTAAATGGTATTATTTTCTCCAACTACAATCGTCTCTTTATCTGCAAAATAAGCTCCATCTGTTGCATTGACGGTAATCCACGTCTCACCATCATCATAACTTTTAGCAACAGTAATCTGCGTAAGATAACCACCTTCTGGATCTATAAAGTACTGATTTTCAAATTCGAGATAAGCATAATATATCGTATCATTATACCAGTAGAGCCAAGGATCAGACTGTCTTGTTGTTCGCCCCTCAAACATAGGCATATTGTATGGATTAGTCCAAGTCTCTCCTTCATCAGTTGATCTTACAACACTTACTCTCGCTCCCCCGCCATTATGAGTCTCTGAATTCTTCCATCCTACAAAGATAATTCCGTCATCACTTATAGCCATTGAGACTTCTACATGATGTGGGTAAATACTATCATCAATTGATAAGCATCTATCATTAGAAAATGCCAATATCTCAGGATAAACCTCCTGATTTAACTTAACTTCATATCCAGTATTAAAATAAAGTTTAAAGGAAGCCAAAAAGGGTAGTAATGGTTCAATCGTGAATAAAATAATAACAAATAATTTTATTATTATTATTCTATTTGACAATTTCATTTTCTTTAAATATAAACATTATTAACTTAAATTTATTAAGATGATAAGATACTTTGATTAATTAAATTTATTCTAATTTTAATTAGGTAAAAAAAAAAGATAGAATTAATAAATTCAGATGCTTAACATATAAGGTAATATTTTTACTAAGGGTACCGCTAAGCCACCCAATAAAGAGCCAATAGATGACAATTTCTTAAGATATGCTTTTAAATCCTTGGTAACTTTAATTACTCGTGTTTTACCCTCGATAATAATGCCGTTTTCAGATAATAAGAAAATTTGTATTGTTTGTTCGCCAGTTTGCCTTGGCTCCAAGGTAAGCCAGATAGTATCCCCATTTTCAAGCATACTAGAAAGAACTCCTGCTATATCTTGTCCACCTGGGGATATTAAAGGAATGGGTTTATCTGGAATTAAAAATGTACCCCTCCCTTCCACCTTTATATCAAGTTTTAATTTGCTAGGTTCAAATCCAGGCGCATTTACTTTTATAATATAATTTTTATCTTCAGGGGCATTATTATAAAGGAATACCATAACGTTTAATTCTCGATTTAAATATACCACCTCTTGAGCAGTAGAATCCATATATATAGGATCGTTTGAAATCCGCTCAATATTATCAGCTAACTCCAGTTGGAGTCTATCAATTATATTAAAAAAACCAGGGTTATACTCTTTAATATAATTGAATAATTTATAGATATCTTTCGTAGAAAAATACCAAGAACCTTCAATTAATAATCCTCTATCAACATCAAAATCAACAGAGTCTACATTAATAATCTCTTTCAGCTCTCTGGCAAATTGATCGTCATTTAATACCCCTTGATACTTAAGATAATATAAAAATAAGATAGACTCAACCGCGAAAGTTACAGGTAATTCTTCTTCTTCTTGCTCCCTTACTTTTTGAACGAAATTAGGATTTAAAATTTTATTTAAGCCAACTAAATACTCATCCCATTTAAGAAATGTAACAGGATCAAGATGGTCTGAAAACACTTCAGCAAAAAAATTATCTAAGAAGATCTTATGAGTCGTAGGTTTGTAAAAATCTTGTAGTCCATTAACATTATGTATATTTAGGTTTAAACTCCTAATTAGAATTGCTAAACCTAAACCAACTAAAGAAAAACCTGCAGCAAGAAATCCAATGTTTAGGTCAATTAAAACTAGCATAACGATAAATAACCCAAGAGCAACAAAGCAAATTAGTGCAATAATCTTTAATAAATTCACCACTCTCTTTACACTGCTAGATAACATATCAAATCCATCTAAACTGTCTATGGGGCGACCTCTTTTTCGTTCAAATTTCAATCTTAATTTAAGTGATGAGTTAGTAGAATTTGCACCTAGCAGCAACATGATAGAATTAAATGCATAAAGTGCTAAAATGATGAGAAATATAATGTTTAGAGTAAAATTGAGAGCCTGAATAAATGCTAAAATGGTAACAATTACCAATATAATTGGTAAAATAAATAGCAAAAGTTTTCCAACTTTGGATATGTAAGATACTAATCTCCCCTGAAAACGTTCTTTTTTTATAATTTTTGATAAGTCCTTTTCTAACTGTCTTTCCATTATTTATTTCCCTTTAAATTTATTATATCGAAAATTATATTATTAACAATTATACTCCTCTAATTTATATTTATTGATTGCTCAAAAACAAATGATTTTTTAAAAAATATTAGAATAAACCATTTATATTAATTTGTTGAAACATATTCAATTTTTAATAAAAAAGACAAAGATAATCTAAAATATATGGTAATAGGAAGGTAAAAAATACGTAATGATATGCCATGAGCACATGTCTAACACTGAAGCTTGGAATCAAAATTTAGGTATAGCACATTTTTTTATCCAACAGGTTTGGGTATGGTGGGCTGCTCAACAGATTGTTATTATCCAAGAATTGGATAAAAAGAAGTAATAAATAAAAATTCTTTAAAAATCAGCTAATCCTAAAGATTTTAATTTATTCAAACTAGGCCTTCCTGTTACATTATCCCAATCTCTATATTTATAGAAAAATTTCTTTAGGTTTTCGAAATCTGGAGATTTCCCGGCAGAACCACCACTATCAAATGGCTTTAACAAAATTTTAGGTATTTTGTCATCAGCAACAGTTAATCCCATTTTAAGATTAAACAACCTTTTTATAGTCAATAACCGCTCTCCATACAACTTAATTTCATCAATATCAAATTTTAAGCCAGTTGCGTTTTCAATTATGGCCGCAATCTGAGACGGTAATGGATTACAAAAAGAACACATTATCATGGAACTATATAAGGCACGATAATCCATATCTATGCTGCAGTATCTGGCCATTTCCTCATCGTCTCTATATTTATCAATAATTTCAATACCTAGTTCTTCTAAAGGCACACCTGCTAGTGTATAATAAGGATCACATGCATTATGAGATGGACCTCTATAGGCGCCTCCCATTCCATAAGCGATTGCCATTCCGTAGTTAGAACGTAGATCATGATATGTGACTTCTAAACCTACGACTGTGGCTATTTCATCTTGAGAAATTTTAAATTTTTTTGCAAATTCATCAGAACCTTCTGCTAGAAGATTACCAATACCATCCCTATCTACAATTTTTTCCAATAATGTTTCAACAATTTCAATATTTCCCCACTCAGGCAATAAACCGTCGATATCTTCAGATTTAATATTACCTTGTTCATAATGATACATTAAACACGCAATTACTCCACCAGAACTAATTGTGTCTATCCCATAATCAAAACATTTCTTATTTAAATGGACGATTGCCTCAAGATTATCATTTAGGATTAAGCTACCAAAACTAACTATAGATTCATATTCAGGTCCTTCTAATTCATCAGTTTTATATGGTCCATCTTTGATTGATACGCGACGACCACATCCTATTACACAAGAATGACAAAATTTATTACCTGTTAAGATAGTTTCAGCCATAGTAGCACCAGAAATACTATATGATCCATCCCATTGAGCTTGAGAGAAGTATTTTATTGGTAATTCTCCTGTGGTATTATACATGTCTAAAACACCTGAAGTTCCTAATTCTTTAAGAACATCAGTTGCGAATGATGATTTCACATTATTTCGAGCTTTATTAATAGCGTCTTTTAATTTTTCTGGATCATAAACATTTAGTTTGGTATTACTTCCTTTAACTACAATCCCTTTTAATTTTTTAGAACCTAATATTGCTCCCATACCTGTTCTTCCTGCTGCTCTTTCTTCAGAGATGATATTAGCATATTTAACCAAATTCTCCCCTGCTGGACCTATACATGCAACCATAGCTTTTTGATTTCCAAATAATTCTTTCAATTTTTCAGTTGTATGATAAGTTCCTTTACCCCAAAGAAATTCAGCATCTTTTAATTTTACTTGTTCATCTCTAATTTCTAAATATACTGGTTTATCTGAAGCACCTCTAATTATTAATCCATCGTATCCTGCTTTTTTAATTTCGGCACCAAACCAACTGCCACAATTAGATTCACCCCAAATACCCGTATACGGAGATTTCGAACATACTACCCATCTGCCTGTATTAGGAGCGAAGGTTCCGTTTAATGGACCGGTCATTATCATTAAAATATTTTCTGGAGATAATGGATCTGTTTCTTTATCTAATCTATCATATAGATAACGACACGCATAACCAGCTCCACCTAAGAAACTTTTGGCAATAATTTGATTAAGTGGCTCTTCGGCTATTTTTCCACTAGACAAATCTAAATTAAGTAATTTTCCTCTAAAAGCTTTTAAAATACGCCTTCACCCTAAATTAATTTTAGCAAAGACTTTAATTTTCATTTATTTTTTCTAACATATATTTTTATAAATTTAACTTTTATTTCTAGGCATTTATGATTCATTAAAAAAATTTTTTTTAAAAAAAGAATATCTTTAGTAAATATGAAAACCAAAGTAGATCTCAAATGGGATGACTTAGTCTCACCTACTATGACCCCTGAGGAGTATTTAAAACAGTTTGGAGATAAAATTGAATACAATTATGAGACATATAAACCTAAGAAAGATGTCCTTGAAAAGATTAATGAAATACTTGAAAATAAACAAGAAAAATTAAGAATTGTTGCTCTAGGGGCTGATTGGTGCCCAGATTGTTCAAGAAATGTCCCTCGTATGATCAAAATTGTAAAAATGCTTAGTAAGGATGTGGATTTAAAAATTCTTTATGGAATTATGGTAGATGCTTTACATAAGCCAGGAGAGACTATTTGGCATAAAAAAAGATCTCCACCTGAAGCAGTCGATCCAAAATTCAATTTGAAAGCAATTCCAACCTTTTATTTCTTTAATTCTGCCGGTGAATATTTAGGAGTGATTATTGAAAATCCCAAAATATCATCAACTTTAGAAGAAGACACTCTTGAAATTTTACGGCATTTCTTATAATATTCTTATTTTTTTCTAACCATCATTTTTTCCTCATTAAAATTTAAATTAGTATCTAGTCATAATAATTCTATGTCTAAACTTAAAGTGAAAAAAGTAATTATTTTCAAACATGGAGTTTCTTATTACATTCTCGAAGGAATTGTAAAAGGATCTGATACTCTTGAACTAGAATTTAATCTTGATGAGATGGATGATATTTTAAAATCTCTTTTTGTTCTAGATACAAGCGAAAAAGGTTATATAAGTTCAATATCTTATGATGCTGCCTTAGATACATCACAATTATTAAAATCCATTATGTTAAATATTCCAGATAGAGATTCTCTTTCTTCACTTATTACACAAATCAAAGGAGCCAACGTTAATTTGACTATTGGAGGTGGAAAGAAGATCTCAGGGGCAATCATGGGTATAGAATTAGAAGAAAAATTTACCAAACAAGAAAAAATCACAGAAAAATTGCTAGTTTTCCTTCAAGATGATGGTAATATTACAAAAATACCATTTTCTGATTTTAAATCATTCGAAATATTAAATGAGGAACTGAAAAAAGATTTAAATTTCTTTTTAAATACTGTAATTGCTGGTAAGAAAAAAGATGCTAAAAAAATCAAAATTAATTGTGAATCAGGCGGAGATGATGACATAGATAGAAATATTTACGTTTCTTATATTAGAGAGAGTCCTATATGGAAAACATCTTATCGCTTAATAATGAGTAAGCAACAAGCAGAAGAGAATAAATGTTTAATGTCTGGTTGGAGCCTCATTGAAAATACAACTAATCAAGACTGGAAAGATATAGAACTTTCATTAGTAGCTGGAATGCCCGTGTCTTTTAAATATGAATTTTATAGACCAATTTTTATTGAACGTCCAATAGTTCGCCCGCCTAAAGTATTAAGCGCTAGACCAACAGAGATCGAAGAAGGATTAGAAAAGGAGAGATTTGAAGAATATGCTATGGCTGAAGCTGAAGCAATGCCAATAGCTAAGAAAAGCAAAGCAAGAATAGCGTCTTCACGACCCCCACCTGCTCCCGCAGGAGGTTTTGGGCGTTATCAAGCAGAAATGAGTGATGTTGATTTAATGGATAAAGTAAAAGCTCAAACTAAGACTCAAACTAAAGATTTAGGAGAATTATTTGAATACAACATTACAAATCCAGTTACAATTAAGAGAAAACAATCAGCTCTAGTTCCTATTTTAACTGAATCTATCAAAGCTTCGCGAGTTTTATTGTATAACAAAGATGAACATGATAAGAATCCTAATGCTTGCTTAGAAATAACAAATAACACGAATTTAACGTTGGAAAGGGGACCTGTTACGATTATATATGATGATAATCTAGCAGGAGAGGCCATTGTTCCTTTTCTCAACAAAGGAGATACACGATTATTAAATTATGCTGTTGAACAAGCAGCTTTGATAACTCATGAACAAAAATCTGAAAATCTTAATGTCCATAAAGTTACTTTCGGAAGTGGTTATTCCTATGAGTATTACTTTTCCAATTTGATTACCGAATATAAGATAAGAAATAAAACAGAAGAAGTAAAGGTGCTATATCTTGATCATCCAAAAACATATGAATATAAATTTATCGAAAAGCCTATAGAACCAGAAGAAACTCCAAATTATTGGCGATTCAAATTGACTCTTAAACCTAAGGATGCTATAACTTTTAAATTAAAAGAACAAAAAGAAAATTATTCAAGTAACTATATTTGGAACTGGTCAAAAGATGAGATCTTAAAAAGAGTAGGATTTTATGTAAAACATAAATTTATTGACGAAAAATTAGAGAACCAATTAAAAGAGATTGCAGATTTAATTCAGAATTTAAACGATATTAAGAGTAAGAGAGACAAATTACACAATGAAAAAGATATGATGATTGAAGAGCAAGAAAGGTTACGGGAAAACATTTCCGTTTTAGGAGAGGATAGTCAATCATTAACATTAAAGGAGCGTTATATTAAAAAATTAGACGATCAAGAGAGTAGATTTGAAACCATTTCTACTGAGTTAAAGAAATTGGAAAAAGAAATAGACAACCTAAACAAACAAATTGAAGAAAAAATAAACAAACTAAAAGTATAATTTAAAAATTATTGCTTTTTATTTTTTTTTAAATCAACCAATTAATAAATCCAATTTTTAAAACAAAAAAAAATTAAATTATGAATTATTTAATAATATAACATCTAAAGGTGTGAAATATGAGTATTGATGATCTTCAAGAACAAGTTGATAAATTATTAGAAGAAATGGATGCCCTACAAGAAGTTTGTGATACGCTTCCTCAATGTGAAAAAGATGATGGATGTAAAACTTGTGAAACTAATAAAAAAATAGAAGAATTAGAAGAAAAAATCGAAAAGTTAGAAGAAAAAATTGAAGGATTAATGGGTGAAGAGGAAGAAGACGATTAAATACTTCTAAATTAAACAGAACTAATTAATTTTATTTTATTCTAGAATTTTTTACTTTTTATTAAAAATAGTTATTTCTTCAAATCATATAGCAAACAAGAGGCTGTATTTTTTTAATCTACTAATTATATAAAAAACTATTTGAAAAAAAATTAAAAAGTCAACTAGTATTTTTGAACCTATACTAATTATTCTAATTTAAAAAAATTTTGGAAGTGAAGAAATATTGCCTGGAAAAAAATTTGAAACCCAAGCTATTAATGATGAGATTTTAGAGAAATTCAGTCTTAAAAACCGTTATGCTTTTTTAAACAATAATTTAACAGCAATTTTATCTCCTAAAGAATTTAATTTTTTACGAGAAGTTCAACGATTTTGTATGCGTTATGAGAAGAAAAATAATATCACTCATGGTCCAGATGAAGATATTTACGATTGGGTGCCAGCTTTTGGCGAACAAGGGTATATTACACGTCAACATACTTTTGATATATGCGATGTTCATTATGATGATTGGGGTTTAGCGGCAGATTTGATGAGAAATATCGCTGTAGATATGTTTGATCCTCAGTTTGCTATGGGAGGGGGAGCTACAGTTTTAGCAATTAACCCCGTTTATGAACACCATGACAATATTCCCGTGAGATTAGAAGCATTAAATGAAATGGTAACTGGTAAATCACCTGGCGCTATATTAATTACAGAACCAGAGCGTGGCTCTGATGCGGTACATCAATTAACAACGTGTGATGAACAAGAAGATGGAAGCTTTTTATTAAACGGAGTGAAAATCTATAATACAAATGCCCCAAAATCAAAATGGGTTGTAGCATATGCTACTGCTGAACAAAATAACGGAAATACTATGGCCCAATTTTTAATTAATACAAATTGGGATGGTTTTCAAGTTGAACGCGTTAACATTCCCTGGGTACCTAAGCTTTATCTGGGAAAAGAGACTTTAACGAATCTAAAAGTTCCAAAAGAATTTGTACTGGGGGGAGTAGGAAAAGGTCGAGAACATTTATTTGAAGGTTTAGTACCTGAGAGAATCTCCATAGCAATCATGGGAGTAAGCGAATGTTGGGGAGCTCTGGCTCACGCAGTTATATATGCCAATAACCGCAAGCAATTTGATCAGGAGATCCTTAAATTCCAAGGTGTGGGTTTTCTCTTAGCTGATTTATGGGCGAGAACTACTAATCTAACTATTGGTCTTTTGAAATTTTGTGAATCATATGATGAAAAGTACGAGAAATTTGGTGGAGAAATACCTAGAAATATCTCTCAAGCCATGGTCGCCTCGGCAAGCCAATTCAAATATCAAGCTGCTAAATTGTCTAGAAAAGTCTGTTATGAATGTGCTAATAATATGGGTGGCGCAGGATTATGTGACAATACATTAATGCATGATTATCTGAATATATCCAGAATCCAAGAAATTGTCGGAGGATCTAGACAAATCCAACAATATATCATGTCTCTCTCGTTACGCACCTTATACAAGATGTCGGTTGGCTAAATTGGAGCAACACATTAAAGATTTCTGTCTCTTAAAATTTTATTTATAATTTATTTTTTATATTCTGATCTTGTTGATAATTAAGGATTATTCCCGAAATATTTTATCTCTCTAAATCTTACACTATATTCTTATTAGAAAGAATATATAAATATATTTTTAAAAAAAAAAAAAAAGTATGATGATTGAGAAATTGATCTATATCCCAGTCATTTTGTACAATGTCCTCATTGCCATTGACATAATATACTGCTGGATCTGACGTGAGCCTCCAACAATTTCTTGGATTCTTGAAATATTTAACAAATCATGCATAAGGGTATTATCAGACAATCCAGCACCTCCCATTAGGTTTGCAGCTTCATAGCAAATTTCTTTTGAAAGCGCCGTGCAGTGATATTTAAACATTGAAGCAGAAGCAACCATTGCTTGGGAAATATTTTTAGGAAGTTCTCCACCAAATTTTTCTATTTTCTCATCGTATGCCTCACAGAAGCGTAATAATCCTAAGGTCACATTTGTCAATCGAGCCCATAAATCAGTTAAGAGAAAACCCACACCTTGGAATTTAAGGATCTCCTGATCAAATTGCTTGCGGTTATTGGCATATATAGCTGCATGAGCAATTGCATTCCAACATTGAGATGTTGAATCAAGAGCTATACCAATCCTTTCTGGAACTAATCCTTCAAATAAATGTTCACGTCCCTTTCCAATTCCTCCTAATACATATTCTTCTGGGACTTTTAAGTTTCTAAAATACTCATGTCCTAACCATACACGCGGAACCCATGGTATAAATACTCTTTCACATTCCCATCCATCCCAGGAAGTATCAATTAAAAATTGGGCCATGGTATTTCCGTTATTTTGTTCAGCAGTAGCATAGGCTACAACATAACCCGCTTTGGGGGCATTTGTATTGTAAATCTTTTCTCCATTTAACAAAAAGCTCCCATCACTCTGTTCTTCACAAAGGCTTAACATATGAACAGCATCAGAGCCACGCTCTGGTTCTGTAATACAAATAGCGCCTGGACTTTCACCAGTTACAAACTTTTTTAAAATTTCTAATCTCACGGGAATATTCTCATGATGATAATATACAGGATTTATTGCTAAAATAGTTGCTCCGCCAGCCATTGAAAATTGAGGATCAAAAAAGTTCAGTGCTAAACACCTCATTAATTCAATTGCCATCCCGTAATCTTGAAAATTAAGATCTACTTCTTCATAAGGATGAGCTCTTGAGATAAAACCTTCTTTTCCGAAATCTGGGATCCATTGGTAAAGATCTTCATCGGTTCGATGAGAAATTTCTTGTTTTTTCTCAAAACGTGTACAGAATTTTTCCGCTTGCTTTAAGAAATTAAAATGTTTAGGTTGAAGAATAGTCATTAAATTAGTGTTTAGAAAAGTATAACGATTCTTAAGGCTTAATTTTTCAAGGATCTCATCATTAATAGCCTGACTCATAAATTTAGAAGCCAATTTTTACATCCCTCTTTTTTAAAATTAAGATTTTTTATATTATTACTTTGCTTAGAAAAATATAAATTAACTTTTTAACTTTTTTAAAATCGCACTTCTCAATTTGAAAATTAAAAAGGTTTAATTATTAATTTTTAAGAAAATTCGTTATTTAAGAGAACAGTTTAAATTATATTATTTTCTCATATGGATCTTCTTTGTTTTTAAATTTAATAATAAATTACGGAAATGAAAATATCAAAAGAGGCTTAATTATTATTAACAATCTTGTCTAATCTTATTGTCTAGGTTATAAGTATTTTCAATCGATTTGAGAACTTTTTTGAAATGATTAAAGCTGTTTCAAAAGGACAATTTTTTTTAAATTGTATTATTGAAATATAATTATCTATTCCAACTAATGATAGTATGCCATATTCTTCAAGTGAAATTAATTCATTAATTCTTGAATTTCCTATAATAAACCTACTTTCTAATAATCTAATTATTTCTGATAAAACATTTGAATTAAGGTATGACACAATAACTCTTCCAGTTTGTGTTAAAAGGGCTGATGAAATGACGAATGAAGAAAATTTATGCAACTCTTGAAATATATCGATTAAATCTTTTTGAATTTCATCGGATACTAACTGTTTACTTCTTTCCATTATATCATCAATATTTCTTTCGAATTCTTGATATTTTGAGATTTCACCGTCGAAATTTTCTGTAATATGTAGTAAATCAAACTCCCTTAGAAATTCTTTTTTGATTTCTCTCAATTGGTTTCTCAATTCAACTAGATTATCAGTTCGATCACTAAACAAAGCAAACATTAATTCACTATGATTTGCTTTTTCAATCTCAAAAATAAATCTAAAAGGACCAACCTCTATTTCCGAAAGCTCCTTTGTTTTAAGTGTTTGTTTTACAAATGAAAATACAGCACTTAAAAAGCTACTTGTTAGTTTTATATTAAAAATATCTTCATAAGTCTTATAAAAAATTAATTCACCAGTCGATTTCATTATGAAAATATTCTTTATCATAAGACTCAATAAGAAATGTTATTGCAAATTAAAATTATATATTTCTAATGATAATTAAGCTTTAAAAATTCTTTTAAAAAAGAAAATTTAAATATTTTAGCAACTAAAATAAAACTAAAAACCATCAAATTTAGCCCATTCATCATCATCTTCATAATCCTCTTCGTCGTCAACGTATTCTTCAACCTTTTCCTCTTTTTTCTGCTCTGGTGATTCTTCTTCTAATTCTTCATCTTCATCATCAAAACTTATTGCTTTTTCTAAGTCTGTTATTATATCTTGAGCAGTAACTTTTACTTCTGGAATTTCTATCATTTCAGGTTTTTTCTTCTCGACTAATTTTAAATAATCTCCGTGTATCTTTATTGTTATAGGAGTTTCTTCCTGTAATAATCTTACTACTACTTCCTCACTACTTGACGTATCATGTGGCATTCTCATAACTAACGCTCTTGCCCCTTCGAATACTCCACTAATAATTTCAACTGTATCTCCTTCTTCTAGATATTCAGTAACGCTTCTTGGAAGTAATACATGTTTTAATTCAGTTAATTTGATATTTTGAACAATTCTTCCTTTAATATGTGGTATTCCTTGGACTGCGATCTGTACATCCCTCTTCTGTGGTGCTTCGAAAAAGATATAGCCTGGGAGCAAAGGAGAGACAAGCATGGCTCTTATGTCAGGAATAACATCTAAAATCTTAAATCTGTAAAAAATTTGTCTTAAAATGTTGCTCTCTTGATTAATTGTCGTCCTTACAGCAAATAAGGTTGTTAAATCTTCTTTTTCTTCAAAATCTTCTACAGATATATCATTATCTATTTTAATCTCTTTCCCTTGTTCATCTTTTACTTCTTCCTCTTGATCAACCATTTCTTCTTCACTTTTTCCTTATTTGAATTATCATAATTTTAGATAATTAATACAATTTCGTGAAAAAAAAGTCTAAGATCCTAAAGAATTAATAAATTTTAAAATTTTGCTTTTTAGGTATATTAAGAGTCAAATGATATGATGTTATCAACTTTTTAAATTATACAGAAAATTAAAAGATCTTTAAAGAGGGATGTTATTTATATCCAATATTTTAGGTACTCTATTTTTTCGTTCAAGCCAAGAAATTTCAGCACGTGTATACCGCCAAGTAATTTCACATTTACCCGCTTGATCTGGTGTTTCAGTTTCAAATTCCCAAGGATTGACAACCACCAAGTCTCCCTTCCTAATCCATACTCGTTTCTTGATTTTTCCGCGTATTCTGCCTATCCTATGTTTACCATCCTCACAAAAAACACCCATGCGGTCATTACCATAAATATCAACAACTCTTGCAAACAACTCTCCTATTTTTCTATTTGGAAATTTTACACGACCACCAACAATCTCACTTTGATCTTGAGTCCCACGACCCTTTCCTTTTTTTCCTCCCTTAGTTTTCTTTTTAGCCATAATTAAAATCATTCACTTTTTTAATTTAATTATAAGGTTTCAATTATTCATATTTATCTTCAGGTTTATATTCACCTTTAATAAATACAACTTTAATTAATTTATTAGAATCATTCCGAATATTATGTAATTCCTTCGGCTCACACAAAAAGACACTTCCTTGAGGAGCTTCAATATCTTTACCATCTACTATCATTATACCATCTCCTTCAACAAAATAGAATGTTTCATCTATTTCATTGTGCCCATGTGCTTTATTTCCCATTAATTCGCCAGGTTTAAGTACAATTACTCCCCAATCAATAGAAGGACCTCTCATAAGATATTTTACACCAGAATCTCCTCCTCTATACTCAAAATCATTCTCATTAACTTTTTTAATGCTAATTCACCAAATTAACCTATTTTGATATAAAAGAAATTATCCAAATTAAGTTTTAAATCTTATTATAAACTAAAAATTTATTTTTAAATCAAAGTTTTAAAAATTATTATAAAAGATTATGATTAAGGAATTTATAAGGATTATTTGGTAATTAAAATGGAAGTTTCTTTTAATTTTGCACAAATTCCAAGTATTATTTTTGGAAATGGTAAATTAACTGAATTGTATAGAATTATTAGAGATTTTGGCGAAAAAGTATTAATTGTCACAGGAATAAGTTCTTTAAAATCTTCAGGTAAATGGGAAGAAATTATCACTCAATTAGAAAATAATTCAATTAAATTTACACAAGTTTCTATTGGAGGGGAGCCTTCTCCAATTATGATTGATACAATTATTGATGATGTTAGGGGGCAAAATTTCGATATAGTGGTTGGTATTGGGGGAGGGAGCGTTATTGATGCTGGAAAAGCGATTTCTGCAATGATCCCTAAAAAAGATTCAGTTAAAAATTATCTTGAAGGAGTCGGGAATAAGATTCATGATGGCGTGAAGATCCCTTATATAGCGATACCCACTACTTCTGGAACAGGGAGCGAAGCAACAAAAAATGCAGTTATTAGTGAAATTGGAGAAGATGGGTTTAAAAAATCCTTACGTCATGATAATTTTGTTCCAAATTATGCAATTATCGATCCTCAATTAATTTTAAAGTGTCCTCCCTCGATAAGTGCAGCTTGTGGAATGGATGCTTTCACTCAGTTACTTGAAGCATATGTTTCTTCGAATAGTAATCCTATGACTGATGCCTTAGCTTATAGTGGCATGAAATATATGAAAGATAATATAATTCCTGTATGTTCAACAAAGGCAAACGATATTACTGTTAGGGCGGCGATGGCTTATGGATCATTTATGTCTGGTATAACTCTTGCGAATGCGGGTTTAGGGATTGTGCACGGGTTAGCTTCTGCGATTGGTGGATATTTTAAAATACCACATGGAATTGTATGCGGTACACTTTTAGCAGAAGCAACAAAAATGAACATAAAGAAATTGACAAATCTAGGATTAAACGGTAAAAAAAAATTACTTAAACACGCTGAGATTGGAGCATTACTAATGGATCAATTCATAATTAAAGAGAAAAATGTAGCGGAATATTGTTCCTATTTAGTAGGTAAATTAGAAACTTGGACAAAAACGTTAAAGCTCGAACCCCTTGGTAAATATGGAGTAAAAGTAAATGATATTGATAAAATTTTAGATAAAACGGGATTAAAAAACAATCCTGTTAAACTGAATAGAGAAGATATCAAAAAAATTTTATTAAATCGAATTTAGTATCCCTTTTTCTTTACCTTATCTAAAATTTGTTTTGCTAATAGTTCAAATGCCATATTTACATTCTCTCCTGTTTTACTTGATACTCTAAGATAATCGAATAAATTATATTTTTCTTTAAATTCTGATATATAATTATCCTCTAAATTTACCATTTCCGTTAAATCTGCTTTAGAGCCAACCAATAAAATTGGTAAATCCGGTTGTTCTGATCTACAAATATCAACCCATTCATCAATAGTTTCTAAAGTTATCGGTCTTGTGAGATCAAACATAAGAAGTGCACCTTTTGCGCCTTTTGCGTAATTTTTAAGAAGAAATCTAAATCTTTCTTGACCTCCAAAATCCCATATTTGGAGGAGAATTCTTTCGGTATTAAACGTGAACTCTTTGAGGAAAAACTCCACACCTATCGTCATACGCGTATCTATCAAAAATTTTCCTTCTATATATCTGTGGAGCAAGGTAGTTTTTCCTACACCTCCTTCTCCCGTAATAATTGTTTTTAGAACCTTAGGTCTTGACTCCATTTTCCTTCAAATTAATTATTAATGCAAGATATTATTCAAATTATAATAAAATTATGATTTTATTAAAATAATAAATTTTTTTTAATCTCACTCAAAACATAATAATTTTTTTTGTCTCATGAAAATTACATTTATTCCTGAATTTTTTGCTTTCTTACGCAATTCAGAATCATTAGTTGCTATAAAAATATGTTTACTTTTTAGCTTTAAATCAATGCATTTTCTTAATAAAAAGTCATCAGTAGTCTCAAAATCTTTCTTTATCGAATTATTAAAATTAATATTAAATTTATCTTTAAAATTGTCTAAATATAACAAACCCCCTTTTAAATCTTTTCTAAACTTTGTCTTTTTTGCATCTCTCTTCCTTTTAGCTTCTAACTCATCTAAGATTTGTTTGTAAATAAGAAATTCTGTTTTCCCTTCTAAATTTTGAGTTATCTCATCTAAGTAATCAATTTTGAATTGAAAGGGAAGCAGTAAGAAATTTGAATCTATAACAACATAATTTGTATGCATTATTAAAACATTAGATATAATCTTTCAAAAAGTTTGGCGCTCTAATATTTTTTTAGTTATCATGTTAAATGCATTTTGAACATTTTCTCCAGATTTGCTTGAAACCCTCAAATAATCAAATAAATTAAATTGATCTTTAAAGGATAAAGCAAAATTATCGTCGACCGTTATCTCATCAACAAGGTCTTTTTTTGTGCCTAAGAAAAGTATAGGAAGGTTTGGATCATTTTTTCTGCAAATATTTATCCATTGCTCTAAATTTTCTAATGTCATAGGTCTAGTTAAATCAAACATTAGTAAAGCTCCTTTTGCACCAAGAACATAACTTTCTAATAAAAATCTAAATCGTTCTTGTCCTCCAAAATCCCATAACTGTAAGGTGCAATGGTGATCGTTAACATCTAATTCTTTTAGGAAGAATTCAACGCCGATAGTCATTTTCGTTTCAGCACTGAATCTACCTTCTACGAATCGATGAAGTAGCGTTGTTTTACCGACTCCCCCCTCACCAGCAGTTAAAATTTTCAATATAAATTTTTTAGGCACTTTTACTCTATGCTCTCTCGTTTAAACGATTTAATGTTTAAAATATAATTTATTTAATTGTTAAATACTTCATAAAAATTTTTATTTTTTAATTCTTTGATTTGCGTAAATTTAAATTTGAATTTTTTCTTAAGCACTTTTTTAGAAAAGTAATTTTAATCAATAATAGTTTGAAGATATTTAAGTGAAATTGTTTTACAACAAGATTGTTATATCCCCAATAAATAATTAATTAATTTTAATCAATTTTATTATAAATAAGAAATTTTGAAATAAAATAGCAAAATAAAAAAAGGTTAATAATATGAAAAAGAAACTCCCAACGGATGAAGATTTAAAAAAATTGAATATAGAATCATGGGGAACATGGCAGAAGGAGAAAAGCGTTTTTGATTGGTATTATAACGATACAGAGACTTGTTACATTTTAGATGGAGAAGTAGAAGTAACAGATTCAGAAACTGGGGAAAAACTCGAATTTAAAAAAGGAGATTTAGTTCAATTTCCTAAGGGCTTAAAATGTGTTTGGAATGTTAAGAAATCTGTAAGAAAATACTATATGTTTGGAGATCTCGATATTTAAAAAACACACACAATCAAAAAGCTTTTTAATATCCTTTTTTATTCCAATTTCCCTATTTTTTTTTGAGATTTTAAATCCCCCAACCCTAAACTATAATTTTTAATTATTTTTTACAAACAATTAAATAATGACTTAACTAAATAATTATGAATCAAAATTAAAGGTATTATTATTGATTTTTTAATCTTTCTCATGGCGAATATTGTAGATAACTTACTTAATGCCAAAGATGCAATTAGGAACTTATTTAACAGCATCCCCAATCCCTCCTATATTTTTAAACGGATTAATAATGATTTCGAATTAATAGATTTCAACAAAGCCGCAGAAAAAGCGACTAATGGAAACATTATAAGTATGCTTAATAAAAAAGCTTCAGAATTAATTGATGGAAAGCCAGAATTAATCGAATTTCTTAATAAAACTTTAAGAGAAGAACCTATTGAATCAAAAGAAATTAGCTATAGAATGAAATCAACAGGTGAAGTTTTAATCTTATCTATTTGGAGCCATTTTGTTAAACCAGATTTACTTATTATTCATACAGAGGATATCACTAACCAGAAATTAGCAGAAGAAAATTTAAAGAAATCAGAACAAAAATATAGGCACTTGTTTGAACAATCTCCATATTCTATAGGATTATTAAAAATAGATGGAACGATTTTAGACCTCAATTATACTACTGAGAAATTATTCGGTTATAAAAAAGAAGAAATTATTGGGAAGAATTACTTAGACTTAACGGTTTATCCCTCAGAGATGCATAAGATGTTAAAAAAAAGATTAGATAATCTTTTAGACGGAAAAAAATTACTTCCAGTTGAATTCCAAATATATAAAAAAGATGGTAATAAAGTTTGGATACGGTCTAGAATGTCCATTATCAAATTTGGTGATGAAACTTTAATTCAAGCTTTTATTTCAGATATAACTGAACAAAAACGCGTTGAAAAAATTGTAATGAAAAAGTTAGAAATTGAGAGACTAATTTCTACGATCTCCTCAAAGTTTGTAGGGAATGTAGACATAGATCAAACAATAAGCTTTTCATTAAAAGAAATGGGGAAATTGATTGCTGCCAATCGAGCTTACATTCTACTTTATAATGAAGATAAATCCCTTGAATTTTTCACACAGGAATGGTGTGTAGAGGGCATCCAACCTCAATATATTGACCCAATAATAATAAATGTTGATAAATTCCCATGGTGTATCAAGCAATATGAAGAAAAAGGTTTTATTTTCATTGATAATGTTTCTAAACTTGATAATGAAGCCAAAAATACTAAAAAGTTACTAGAAGATCTTAATATCTTTTCACTATTAGTATTTCCACTAACTATAAAAAAACAAAATTCTGGATTCATTGGTTTTGATAATTTTAATAAAATAAAAAGATGGACTAAGGAGGATTTCTTTTTATTCAAAACCTCTTCTGAAATTATTGGAAATGCTTTAGAACGAAAATGGTCCGATGAAACATTAAGAGGAAGTGAACAACTACTCGCGGGGATTATTTCATCATTAACTGAAATGATTTGCTTAATTGATAAAGAAAAAAACATTATTTGGGTTAATAATTCTACTAAAAACTTATTCGGATTAGATATTATAAACAAAAAATGCTTTGAGGTGTTTTTTGAAAGGATAAAACCCTGTAAATATTGTATAGCGGAAAAAACTTTTAATAATGGTAAAATTCATGAATTTGAAACAGAATTAATAAGTGACAAAAACAAGAAATTAAAGTGTTGGTGTACTTCTAGCTCTGCTGCTTTAAATTTAGAAGGCCAAACAGAATTAGCAGTTTTAATTTTTCGAGAAATAAATTAATAATTTATTGAAACTAAATATGAAAATATTCAAGAAAATCTTTCTCTTTCCCTAAATTCTTTAACAGTCGTCTCTCTTTCTTCAAGGCGGTTGTTCTTTATTAAAGTTTCTTCAATAGCTTTGACTTCTGATCTAGTTTCTATATTATAGTTTAATAATTTCTCCAGAATCTCTTTTTCACCTAAGCCCATATTATAATATTCCTTAAATCTCTCGATGGCTTTCTCATTATAGAAAAAATATTGTTTATTAAGATATATAATTAACCAACCTTTTTTTTGTTGCTTTTGAGACAAACTAAACAACTCTTCTTGAATTTTAGCCAACGGTCGTTTTAACTTCCTTGCAATAGTTTTATCATCTAAGGAGTAAAACCCGTGCATAAATTTCATGAGTTTTTTAGAAAAGAATAGCTCTGGAATATAACTTAGAAGGTATAAAACAATAGTAATAATTGTCATCCATATTGCTATTACAGGATTAATGAAGAAAATTATAATTATAATTATGACAAGAATTAAAAACCATTTTCTTCCAATAGATTTTAGAATAACTTTATACTTTTTTGGCATCTTTTCTCTAATTAGAGCTATTAATTATGATATATCTTATAATTATTCCTTTAATAAAATTATTATCTAGAAAATTAAAAAAGATATAACGACTTATAACCACAAGAAAAGCGTGACCGGGTATTATCCTCGTAAACCATGACCGTAAGCAAACTTACAGTTTGTAGCTTCCCATAGATCGCAACTAAAGTACTATCTACAACGATTACAAGTTTAACTGCCGGGTTCGGATGGTTCCAGCGCTGTAGCGAGTCGCTACTAATTCATGTGGTTATAATCGCATACTTTAACCATTATATAAGATTAGCTATTTTATAATAAAATGCTTTCCTTATGTGGTTAAGAGTAATTAGTGATAATAAAACCTAATAATTAAACTTTGTTATATCGAATGGTTAAATTTAAAAGGAATAGTTTGATGTGAGCTTATGACATGCTGTACCAAATAATTATGCAAGATGTAGGATTTTGGATTTATATTTTAAATTTATCTCTTGTCATTTTTGCAAGATTTCTTGATATGATAAGTACCTATTATGTTAGTAAAGAGTTACAATTAGAAACTAACAAATTAGCAAGAAAAGTGGGATGGAAAGGAATGATTTTTATGCAAATACCAATAATTATAATAGGAACACTAGATTTTTATTTTGCTCTTTTTATTTTTTGTTGGTCCCTATTGCTTTTCGGAAATAATATTCAAGGAAGTTGGTATATCAAAAAAATAGGAGAGGATAGCTACCAAAAAGAACTTGCTTCCCATTTAGAATCCGTAAAATCCTGTAAGATTATTATTAGTGAATTATCTTATCTTTTAACCTTTAGTTTTACTGGTTTATTGATATTAATTTCTATTTTTGTATTTAATGATGAAATAGCAGTCTTTTTTATCTCTTTGGCATTGATCTGCCAAGGATTAATTGGCACAGTTAGAACGATACGTTACTTATTAGATTTAAAAAAAGCAAAAAAGAAATAATTATAAGATAATCTTGAAAAATATAGAAAATTTAAATTAAGGTTCTAAATTTAACAGAATTCTCTTTAATTCCAAGATACATAATATAAAAGGAAACTCCAGCAAGAGTTATGACCATTATAAGAACAACTATTAATATATAATCGGTTAATGGTTTGGGAATGGAAAACCTATAATCTTCTTCATGTATTATCTTTGTTTTATTCGAGTAGTCTCTAAGTACAATTACATATGAGTAATCTCCTGGTTTTAACTTATTGAACTCTAAATGAAATTCTTGATTATTTTCTTGGAATTCATTACCTAATTGATAATATGTATAATCTTTAAAGTTATTATCAGATAACAATAAGAATATACTTTCAATTCCAGATTGATTATCATAAGCTTGAAATGTAAAATGAATATTATCAGATATAGTAGGATTCTTTGGGACGCATTCAAAATCTAATAATTGGGGTTCGAAAACATCAGAAAGAGTAGAAAAATTAAATTTTGAAGGAATTAAGTTATGTCCAGTGATTGTAACATTATAAAATTCATTAGGTTGAACAGGAAGCCGAAATGCAACCTCCCCTTCCTTATTTGCATATACTGTTCGATATTTGCCATCTGATGTTCGTAAATGTATTCTTGCATAAGGTACAATGCTCCCATTATTGTCTTTAATTGTTAATGAAACACACTGACCTTCATAAATATTATTGACGAATAAATCTGGAACACTCATTGGGATATTAGTGTAAACATCCAGCTCAGGATCTCCAAGTAAATTATAAGTTAAAACATTTTTCCGCTGATATTCGAATTGTATTGATGTGGCACCTCTCTTAAAGTAATCACTATTCAAATATGAAACTTTAGAATCATATAAAGCTTTTCCTTGCTGGAATTTTTTTTCTTGAAAAAATTCTTCCCAAAAAAGCTTAGCATTTCCACGATTCAATTTCTCGAGGTAAGTGTCAATTGGTAGGAACCAATTAACCCTAATTCCTCCAATATATCCTATTGCTCCCGAATCAGTTTTCTTTATTAAAGTTTCTCCTATACTATCATCATTTTTATCATAAGAAGAAGTAGTACACACATCGGCATAAATTAACGATGGTTTATCAAAATTTATACACAATGAAGCATCAGTATTAGTAAAATAAATAGATCCGCTTTCATCAGCATAGGTATAAGGATCTCCATGACCTGCAAATATAATGGTACTATAATTACTGTTAAATTTATTAACAAAATTAGTAGGACTAAGAGGTAATTGTTCATTAGGTGGAGGTGGAATGGTAGGAGTGAAGTTAGAAGTGGTTTTTACCAAATGGGTAAAATTCATATTAGTTAGAGTGTAATGTTGCCATATATATTGGGTTAAACGAGCTTCGTCTTCAGGAGGAGAATACATTGATATACCGCCAGCTAATAGCATTTTATTCATCCAATCCCCTACAAGAGGATCATTTTCATACTTTAATGATTTATTAACCATAATAGCAAGTTCAATTGCATTATCTGCTGGAAAACGCCCGACATAAACCTCTGGTGTCCAAGAAATTTCATCAACACCCTGTGCATTGTTTGTAGAATTTTCACCCCATTTTCCATCATTATCATTATCCCATGTTCCATCTAAATCCGCATAATAAAAATCTGTAGGTTTATAATAATCATCCCAGTTACTATATTCACTCTCTCCAGGTACATCAACAACATCAGGATTATATACTTCTCTGATAGGTATTAAACTCCCTTCTGCATCGCCAGCTAATAGCACCCACTGCACATTTTCTTGTTCATAATAAGATTTTATCATATTTCTAATTTTTTCAGCGTTATCAGAACCACTATATGCCGAATAGTTGCTGAGTATAATAGTTTTTACTCCTTTTTCATTTTTCCAATTCATTAAGGGGGTTATAGCATCAACAAAATCTTGATCATCAGGGGTAATAATTAACATTTCTATATTAGGATCATACCACGATTGATTCAGAGCAATATAATCTATATCCGGTAATAAAGATAAATTAACATCTTGATATCCATTACTAGGACTTATAAAATCTAATTTTTCAACATCTGCCCTATAATTATCATTAAAAGTAGCAATAGCTACAATAAACGGTGGCGATAAAAGAGCTAGAAGAATTAAAAATGATATTAGCTTATTATAAAACCCTTTCATTTCAATTCATTAAAATAAAAAATAAAGTGATATTTATGTATTTTTGAAATTAAAATTATATTTACGAATATTATTACTTATTAAACATAAGAATAGATCAGACATTGTATAAATATTATGCCTTTAAGATTTAATACATGTCCTCATTGTAATAAAAGAATTGTATTTCAAATAGAAAAGAATGATATTGATCCTTCCCAATATCCTGCTCCTGTTTACATCAGACATAATACTGTGTCTTGTGGTAAACTTTCCACATTTTATCTTGATAGTCTTTTAAGAGTATCTTATAAAGAACTTGAAAAGAAACCGGGAGGAATAAAAACCATTGAAATTGTAGAATAGATTTGATTTATTTACTTTTTTTGGAAATCTTATATTTAAGGATTAATTTAATATTAAATACTTTCTATAACTATCGTAGAAAATGTAATAAAATTGTTTAATATAAAGTTTTCAAAAAGTTTTAAATTTTAACCATTATGTCAAACAATCTAGAAGATGTTGCTGGAATTGGAAAGGCTACTGCAGAAAGAATGAGGTCTTCAGGTATTAACTCTGTTGAAGAATTAGCATCACTTAAATTAGAAGATTTAGTAAAACTAAATATAAAAGGTGTGGGAGAGTCTACTGCCACAAAATATATTAAGAATGCTAAAAAATTGCTTTCAGAGACAAAGAAAAAAGAAACTGAAATTCCCAAAAAATCTATTAAAGAGGAACCAGTCCCCAAAAAAAAAGTTAGAGAAAAAGCTTTAGATGTAAAAGATGCTATAAAACAACAAGCTGAATGTAATATAGGATTGGTAGGTCATGTTGATCATGGTAAAACAACATTAGTCAAAACTCTTACAGGTGATTGGACTGATCGCCATTCTGAAGAACAGGAAAGAGGTATTTCAATCAAATTAGGATATTCAAATGCTACTATTTTATATTGTTCTGAATGTGATAAATATTTAACATACTATATGGCAGAAAAGGCAAGAAAAAAAGGAAAACCACGATTTATTTGTCCAGATTGTCAGGGTGGATTAGAATTTAGAAGAAATATTTCATTTGTTGATGCTCCGGGTCATGAAATATTAATGGCAACAATGCTTAGTGGTGCATCTCTAATGGATGGTGCATGTTTGTTAATTGCTGCTGATGAAGATTGCCCTCAACCACAAACCCGAGAACATTTAGAAGCTTTACATATTGCGGGAATTGAAAAGATTATAATAATTCAAAATAAAATTGATGCTGTTTCAAAAGAACAAGCATATGAGAATTTCAAACAAATAAAAGAATTCATAAAGGGAACAGTAGCTGAAAATGCTCCAATTATACCTATTTCAGCTGTTTTTAGTTCAAATATTGAATTAGTTGTCAGGGCTTTTGAGGAAATAATACCGACGCCTAAATTTGATGAAGAAGAAGAATTTCAATTTCTTATTGCTCGATCATTTGATATAAACCGTCCAGGTACAGAAATTTTAAACTTAAAGGGAGGTGTTGTTGGAGGTTCAGTATTAAAAGGAAAAATCAAAATTGGGGAAGAAATCGAAATTAAGCCTGGACTAAGAGTAAAAAATAATTATATCCCAATTAAATCAAAAATTGTTAGTATCAGTCAAGGGAATAATATTTTAAATGAAGCCAAACCTGGTGGATTGATTGGTTTAGGAACAAAATTAGATCCTGCTCTGACAAAGGGGGACTCATTGATTGGTCAATTAGGTGGAAAGCCAGGGACATTACCTAATATAATATCCGAAATTAAATTGAAAGTAAATCTTCTAGACCGAGTTATAGGATCTGAAGACCAAATAAAAGTACATGAATTAAGACATAATGAGAAACTATTATTAGTGGTAGGTACTGAAAAAACAGCAGGTACAGTTACAAAAATCTTGAAAGATTCTTATATACTTTCTTTAAATCCTCCTATATGCCCTCCAAATGATTTTATATTTGCTATTTCTCGAATAATTAATAGACGTTATCGTTTAATAGGATATGGTGAACTTATTAATCATGACTTATAACGATCTTAAAAATAATTTATGAAGAGTAGGAAAGAAAAATTTCTCTTATTTTTCCTTTAATTAAGTTAATCGAAGAATCTACTTGACTAAATAGTTTTTGAAGTGTTTCAATTACTTCTTCATCAATATCAACATTTTGAGGTCGTGATATGGTTTGTTTTGTTTCATATAAAATTAAAGAGTTGTTTATTTTCGCTAAAAAATGGAGTATAATTTCAATCTTAAATCCAGTGGATAAATCGATATTGTTTTTTGTTTCTTTAAATTCGTAAAAAATCTCATTCATGACACGTCTTTCTAAAAAGGTAAGAAAATTTTCAATGTTATCAACAAATATTACAATCAATTTTACCTACTGTTTCCTTTTGGAATTAAGATAGATAATAAATCCAATTAGAAAAATAATCCCACTTATTAAGCCAAAAATTATTATCCATATAGGAAAATGAAGGATTTCGGTATATATATTATGAACTTCGCTGAAAGTATTGATAATCGTCTCTTTAATTAAAACATTTTTTCTATATATTTTTAAGGTATAATTTCCAGTTATTAAATTTCTAAGTAAAGCCTTTCCGTTAACATCTGTTATTATTGGTGCACTAGGTTGAACAAAATCATTTGAGATATAAGTACCATAAGGTTTATCATAATAATATATTTCAATATTTAAATTTGAGACTGGCATTCGAATATTATCAGTGACGATAACTAATAAATCATTATTAGCATTATAAGTTATAAAAAAGGGATTACTTTCACCTTTTATTAAGTAAGGTATTACAATTTTTAATCCCTTCTTCCTTATAGAATTTTCTGTGAATATTAAGCTATGCTGATAATGCTCTTCTACAACAGTTAAATTAGCATCAAAATTCAAAACATCCCTATCAAATAATGAAGAATTACTTATAACTTGATTAATTGTGATCGAAGTTTCAAATATTACAACTTGACTTAAGTAAATGTGATCTGGTCCTTCTAGAAGAGTAGGGATATAAATACGTTCTCTAACATTATCATTTTTTACTAATCTATCAATTGTCCAAGAGTAATCCATAGGATTTTCAAATCTGATAGTAAAATTAGTAGTAAAATTCATCCTGAATAATCCAGGAATTGCATTTATGGTTGCATTTATGTTATTATTCATATCTAAAAAATTAGTAACAACAACTTCATTGACTTCTAAAGTATGATTTTTTAATTGATTGCGATCGAGAGGGTAAAGTTTTAGATCGATTTCAAGATTAGGAGCAATAATCTCTCCAATAACAGAAGTCCGATTATATTTATAAGCCAATACTATAAAATTATAACTAAATTGGGGACGAAGCTCTTGTTCTTGTAAAGTAACTACAATTTCTTCATTGTTATCCTGAAAAATATTCCAATTGATAAGTGATATATTAACCTCCCAAATTAAATGCATTGTAAAATTGTGAGATACCACTCCAAAATAGTTGCTATAATCAAATACAATAAATTTAGAAGTATCTATCGAATAGTCTCCTTCAACTAAATCTACTAATTGTGAAGATGAGTCATTTTGAAATTGAAATCTAATCAGTTGACTGGATGCCAAACTTGTTTTATAAATTAAAAATCCTTCAGAACCTCCAATAGATGTGTTATAGCTAACTTTGATCGATTCATTCAGGACTACAGTTATTATATTCGAATAAACTAAAGATTCATTTAAATTATCAGATTGGGCAAATTTTATGGTCTCAATATAATCAGTATTGTTGTAACTCATTTCTAAAGCTCCTGAGGTTAGATCATCATCTAAATTTGGATAATCTAAAGAATAATTGAAAAAACCTTCTTCATTAAAAGTAACATTTGTAATCGTCACATTGCCTAAACCGTGATTCTGGTTTTCAATAATAGGAGTAAAATCTTCCATAGATAATGCTTGAGATTTAGGATAATAAGAATTATTCGAAAAAATCTCATCTGTAGATACAGAATTGCAATTGATAGCAATTTCTATTATAGGAACGAATGAAATAAGGATTATAGAAGTAATAACTACTATTTTCTTGTACTTATTTAACATTATTTCTACTTTTGAGATAGATATTTAAAAATACAAAATTATGTAAAATTAAATAATTTTTCTATAGATTTTAATTTTTAGTTCAATTTTTCTTTATGGCTGAATATGATAGGAATATTTATATTTATTGAATTTATTTTAATTTTATTTAAAATCTCATTTAAAGTTGAATTAGACTCGAAGCTTGAATTCTGGATGTGTTTCAATGAGATAATTCTTTAAAATGTGACTATGGATCTTTTTAAACTTTAATTATTAAATGATTTAAATGGCTGACATTGCTGATAAGGATAACTTTCTGAAAGAACTTAATAATGCAGTAGACTTATTTATAGACAATTCTAAAACAAACTATAAAAATGTCATCGCTATCTCTCACAATGACGCTGATGGGATAAGTAGTTTAGAGATCATTAGAAATTTACTTTATAAAATGAGATTAAATTATGATTATTTTATTTATAATCGTTCTGTTTCATGGGCAAATTATTTAAATGGAATCCTACCAAAAACCCAAAATTCTCAAAAAGCATTCATTTTTACAGATATAGGATCCAATCTTCAGGAATTAATACCAATCATAAGTAAAAGAAAAGAACATTTTTATATTCTTGATCATCATGAAGTAGATGACTTTAATAGTTCGAAAGCACTACCAGAAAATCTTATTTTTGTAAACCCTACTATTTTTGGCTTTGATGGGCTTGATCATATCGCTGGGGCTACTTTAGCATATATGTTTGCAAAACGGATTAAACCATCAATCATAAAGCAAGGTTGGTTAACAATTATAGGAATTGCTGGGGATTCTTTAAGGTCGATGGATAAGCTTCAATCTTTTAATAAAATGATCTATCATGAAATAATTGATGAAAATCTAATAGAAGATAAAGAGGGATTAATTTTATTTGGAAGTATGCATGAAACAATCAAAAAAGGCTTAAAAAATAGTATTTTACCATTTGTTTCTGGATTTGGTGGAGAAGAGGATAATAAAATTAAAAGTTTCTTAAATAGTTTACATATAAATCCAAATAAAAAAGTAATTGACCTAGATTCATCTGAAATCCAAAAAATAAAAACTAAAACGAATTTAAGCGTAGGAAATTTTGCTATATTACCTCAAAAGCAAGGTTTACTTCGATTTGCCTTTGAACATGCTTTATTATTGAATATTCTATCATTCAAGAATATAAGCGCCGCTATATCGATGATTCAACAAAAAACTATAACCCGCTATGCAAAAGAGTTATATGTTGAATATATAACCAATCTTACTAAGAACATTAAAATGATTTCCAATGAAAAGCCATATTTTGAGACAAGTAAAGCTATTTTTATTGATGCTGGTAATGGCAAAATTCCTCCAAGTAGTTGGTCGGATACTGCTAGTTTTAGTGCTGTAAACGACATCTTTAATCCAAAAAAGATCCTCTTTTTAGGTGGTCTTGAAAAGAAAACTCAAATGATGAAACTTAGTATTCGTTGTTCCAGATTATATTTAGAAAATAATAAAAATTTTGGCATAAATAAAGTAATTACCAAGATAAAAGATAGTTTAGGAGGGACAGGAGGAGGGCATAAATTAGCTGGAGGAATTAGGCTTTCAATACCATCATTTAACTTATTAAAACAAAGAATTGATGATTATATTCAGTAATAAAAGCGAATAATACTACAGAAAATGAAATTTATCATTCAAAATTCAGAAACTGAATTTATATTAAATGTCTATGTAAAAACAAATTCTAAAAGACAAGCAATCATAAATCCTAATGAATATAACGACTTTATTACTATTTTACTTCGATCAAAACCAGTACAGAATAAAGCAAATAGAGAACTAATAACTTTATTAAAAACCAAATTAAAAATTAGATCTTCTCAAATAAATATAATTTCTGGATTAAAGGATCCAAATAAAAGAATCAGGCTAATTTTCGAAAAAGTTAATTCTAAACAGAAGATTATAGAAACATTAATACACTAGATTTTTCTGAATGTATTTAACTCCCAATTTTTCTCATTTTACCACATTTTAAGCACGTAATAAAGTGAGTCATTCCCTCATCTGCTCTCCTTGTCTGTCTTGTCTCTAAATGAGCTTTATCATATCCACATTTAGTGCACTTAAAATTTTTTATTGTACTTCTTAAATTCTTTTCTTTCCAATCCATCACGTCTACTAGATTTATAACTTCACTTCTTATTGAATGTTCAATTTTGGTCTTTAATTTATATGAATCTGATTTCTCTTCTAAAAATGGTTTTATTACTCCGCATTTACATTTAAAAACCTTATTACCATTCACTTTAGAAGGCAGCATGATACTACCGCATACATCGCAAAATTCCACTTTCAATTACCGTTTTTAACTAGTTTTTATTTGTATATATTAATATTAATAATTGATCTTATCTCAAATAATTTTCCATTTTTAATATCTTAATCCAAATAACAATGTAGTAAAAATTACACCTGCAACTAAGTCAGCTGTGGTCCCTGGATTTAATTTTCCTTTTTTCTTTTGAATATTCTTATCAAATTTATAACACATCTTTAAACCCTTTTTAGTAGAGATTCCTCCTTTTTTTAAGATCTTTAATGCCATCTTTGAGACTGATAAAGCAGATTCTAAACCCGATTTTCTAATTATAAGTGTGTCTGGATGTTCTGAGAGTAATTTTAAAAAAGTGTTTACTGTTGCTATATTAATATCTTTAAATTGATTATAACTTTCGAAATAATATTTTAATCCCTCATTTAAAATTATTACAAATCCAGTTGAATATTCACTACTAATTAAATCATAATCCTTTGAAACTTCGAAAATATCCCTCAGAGTAATTTCATCTGCTTTAAGTTCTTCTATTGAATTTTCATTAGTTATATCATATTTGTCAATTTTTCCTAATCCCCCTGGATTACATATTTTTATTGCTTCATATAGATTAATGGTGTCTTGTACTGTCGTTCCTTGAATAACTCGTTTTAAATTATCTTTAAAGTCTTTCAAAGTTTTGTTATTCATCCGTAAACATATAACTGCTGCAGCTATGAGAGGTGTTAAAACCAGAATATGCCCTAATAAAACATTTCCTCCATGCTGCCACCTCATCATTTCATTTACTGCTTTCTTAATAAATAAGCCTAAATTGATATCATTAAATGCTTCTTTTTCATTTTCAAACTTATTGAATATTTGTTCACAAAATTCCTTAAAATTTGGCTGAATAGCGACTATTCCTCCCAAGAAATGTTCAAATCGTGTATTCATAAAATCTCTAGTCCTGTGAACATTTCCCGGTTTAGGCCACCCAGATAATTCTAAAAGACTTGATAAATTAACACATCTTAATATGTCATCTATACTTTTAACTGATATTTCTTCTAAATTCACATTAAAATAATAGTTCTTGACAATTATAATAATTTTGTAAAAAATAAGGCTTAGTAATAAGTTAGCTCAACAATCTTTTTTCTCTTTACCATATATCCATCAGAATCAAGTTTTTTATATGAAATTGGTCTAAATTTATCGTTTAAACCTTTTTGATATAAAAATTTCTTGATTCTTAGCTTCAATGCCCTTCTCGACAATTTTTCCGGCATATTTACTTCAATTTCATTACCATTTCGGGAAATTTCAATTTGTGGTAGTTGTTCAGTAAGAAATCTTAATAAATCCGTGACATGCTGATCCTTTTCAAAACTTAGTTCTTTTACTTCAATGATTAACTGTTTAGTTTCAAAATTACTCATCTTATAATCACTTTATAGAAAAATTAAAAATATTATAAATTTTTTTCCATTTTCTTCTAAATTTGAACTTTTTCAAAAATAATTTAAGTGAAAATAGCCTTCTTTTATTCAATATTATTAAAGGTAATGATTTGTGCATCAAAATGTTAGAATATATCGATCTAAATTATAAACCGCGTGATAATGATCTTATAGTTATGTATTATGTTGAAAAATCTCCAAATCTTGACAGAATAGAAAAAGCATGTGAAGAAATTGCCAAGGAAAGTTCAATAGGCACTTGGACAGAGATTAGTACAATGTCAGCCGATATTGCTAATCGCCTTAAGCCATCTACCTTTTATATTGATCCAACACGACAAATAATTAAAATAGCTTATATTGAAGATTTATTTGAAGCAGATAATATATCACAAATTCTTAGTGCAATAGCAGGTAATATATTTGGAATGAAAGCACTCAATAATTTGAGATTACTTGACATTACATTTCCAAAAAATATAATTAAATCTTATTTTGGTCCAAAATTTGGAATAAAAGGTATTAGAAAATTAACTAGAATTAGTAATAGACCACTTTTAGGTACAATAGTAAAACCAAAAGTAGGGTTGAATGAGATAGAACATGCAAAAGTATGTGGAGATGCATGGAATGGTGGATTAGACATAGTAAAAGATGACGAAAATTTAACTAACATGACGTTTAATAAATTTGAGAAAAGAGTTAAAGAAACTTTGAAAGTTAGAGATAAAATTGAAAAAGATAATGGAGAAAAGAAAATATACATGCCAAACATTACTGCAAAGTTAAGTGTCATGAAAGAAAGAGCAGATATAGTCATAAAAAATGGAGGAGAATATATTATGGTTGATGTTTTAACTGTTGGATTTTCAGCCTTACAAGAGATACGGGATTATTTAGAGGATAAAAATATAGTAATACATGCTCACAGAGCAATGCACGCAGCTCTAACGCGTAATAAGAAACATGGTATGACCATGCTGTCTCTAGCAAAGATTTTACGTTTAATTGGGATGGACCAAATGCATACAGGTACTATTGTGGGTAAAATGGAAGGTGATAGAAAGGAAGTAATAGAAATTAATAAAACCATAACTGATAGCGAAATAAAAGGTAATAATTTGACTATGCTAGATCAAGATTGGGGTAATATTAAACCAGTACTTCCAGTCGCTTCAGGGGGTTTAAGTCCATTGCATGTACCAGATCTTATTAATATTTTAGGTAAAGATGTCGTTTTTCAATTTGGTGGTGGTTGTCATGGTCATCCCGATGGTACAAAATCAGGAGCTATTGCTATAAGACAGGCTGTTGATGCAACATTAAATAATATAGAATTAGTAGAATATGCAGAAAATCATTTGGAACTAAAAAATGCAATTAAAAAATGGGGATAATAAGTTATAACATATCGGGATACAGTTTTGAAAAATAATTATGAACATGACTACTTGCAAATATACCTGCTTCTGTAATCAATCCATCAATATACCTTCTACTAACAGTCTCAAAAGCAGGATTTAAAATATTTACCGCATTTGGAGGATTTTCCCATACTTCTTTGGGATCTCTCATCTCAATTTTCTCCAATATTCCAAAAGAAGTTTGAGGATTGTATTTTAAAAGAGAGGACGCAACATAAAAAGGAACATGTTCTTCATGTGCTACTAAAGCTAATAATCTTGAACCAATTTTGTTAATAATGGTACCTTCAGATGTTATCGAATCAGCTCCAATAATTATTAAATCTACATCTAAATTATTAACAACCCATCTCATTGCACTATCTATTACGTGAACAACTTCAATCCCGGCATTAATTAATTTATTCACAGTTTTTCTCCCTTGCAATCGTGGTTGTGTCTCAGTGGCTACTACCTTGAAATTATCCTTACCTTGTTTTTTAGCTTCTAATAAAATTCCATTTACTATAGAAGAATGACAATGAGTCATAACGACAAAATCATCGTTAGTATCAGCCTGAGGAATCCTTCGAGCACCGATTTCGGCAATTTTTTGTTTTGAGATTTCAATCAATTCTTTATACTCATTTTTGCAATTCGAAATAAATTCTAAAATTTTGTCGATAGAAATTAATTTCTTTTCTTTCTTTAACTTATTAATAATATAATTTAATCCATTTCTCATAGCAGGTTCAGTTGCCCTTGAATTAAATAGAATTTCTCTTGCTTCAAATAATTTCTCAAGAAGTTCTTCTGAGCTAAGATTTTTTCCAATTCTGTATGCATAATCACTAAGAAAGTTGATAGCACTAATAGCTACATTAGTAGCACCTTGAATTTCTAATGTTTTTATTCTTTCAGCATCTTTTAATAATTTTTCCAATATTATTCACCATAATTTTTATTCAATAAATATAAAACAAATTTAACAATTTATAATACCTATTCTTCTGTATTTGGTTTGGATAGATCATTTTCAATATCTTCTGGATCTACTTCTAAATAAAAAGAGCCAATGTAGCCACAAGCTTTACATTCAAATAAATCTGGCGCTAACCACCCAGAAGTATTTAATGCATTTTTTAATTTTGATTCCTTACATTTAGGGCAGATTCTTATTTTAGGCATTATAATTTTTTATTTTTTTTAGAACTTAAATTTATTTGCAGAATAAAATCAAAATAATCACATATATCTTATAATGATAAATAAAATTTAGTCTCTTACCTTATTAATATTTAAAAGAATTTATTTAGATTTAAAATACAAATTTCCCTAAAATTGATGATAGATTTAGAATTACAGCGAAAAAGTTTACCAAATGAGCCAGGAATTTACCTTTTCGTTGATGAAAATAAAAATGTCATTTATATAGGGAAAGCAATAAATCTGAGAAAGAGAGTGAACCAGTATTTTTTAAAAACGACTTATAATGACCCTTATTATGAGGAAAAAATTAAAGAATTAGTTGATAAAATTCAATCAATCGAGTATATAGTCACTGAAAACGAGAAAGAAGCATATATTCTTGAAAATATACAAATTAAGAAATATCAGCCTCGTTATAATGTCATTATGCGAGATTCTAAGTCTTACCCTTTTGTTGCTATTTTTTATTCGGAATATTTTCCTAGGATAAGAATTATTCGTAATCCTGATAAATTTTCTCAAGAGAATCTATTTTTAGGACCCTATACGGATAAAAAAGAAATTACAAGGATTTTACGAGATTTAAGAAAAATTTTTCCCTATTGTTCATGTAAAAAAGGAATAAGAAAAAGAAAAAGACCTTGTATTTATTATCAACTAAATCTTTGTCCGGGACCTTGTATTGGAGCTGTGAGTAAAGAAAATTATATAGAGAATATAAAAAAGATTGAATTGTTTTTGAAAGGGCAATCGAAGGAATTGATAAAACAATTAGAAGAAAAAATGACTAAATCTTCTGAATTACAAGATTATGAGAGAGCGGCATTTTGGAGAGACAAATTACAAGCAATTGTACATTCTATCGAGCCACAACATGTTATAATTAATACAGATGAGAATAAAGATATAATAGGTTATCATAACGATGAAATGCAAAAATTTGCTGCTATGACAATTATTCATATACATGAAGGAAAAATAATGAATAAGAGTTCTTTCACATTCGATCTAAGAGAGAAATTAATTAAAAAAGATGAAATTTTTCCTTCTATATTAGAACAATTTTATCAAAATATAATAAGTAATTTACCAAACATTCTGGTTATTCCAAAATTGTATGAGGGTATTAAACTTTTTAAAGAACTTCTAAAGGATTATAAAAATTCAATTATAATAAGAACCCCTTTGGAGAATGAATATGGATTATTAAGAATTGCAAATAAAAATGCTAAAGTAATCGTTGAACAAGAACTTCAGATGGAACAAATAAAAAAGAAGGAAGATAAACAAATTAAAAGTGCCTTGAAAATTGCTCAAGATATATTAGAGTTGCCAAATGAACCAAGAATAATTGAGGGATTCGATATTTCTAATATAGAAGGAACGGATGCAACAGGTTCTATGGTTTATTTCCTTGAAGGAAAGCCTTATAAAAAGTATTACCGCTATTTTAAAATCCGTTCAAAATCGACTCCCGATGATGTGGCAATGATGAAAGAAATTATTAAAAGAAGATATACAGCTGTATTGGAAAATGATTGGACATTGCCAGATTTAATTTTAGTTGATGGTGGTCGAGCACAATTAAATGCCGGTATGACTGTTTTAAAAGAATTGGGTCTTGAAGGAATCCCTATAATTGGATTAGCAAAAAAATTCGAAGAGATTTATATTCCTCTACAAAAAGACCCAATTACCCTCCAAAAGAACTCACCTTTACTAAAGTTATTTCAAAGAGTCAGAGATGAAGCCCATCGTTTTGCTGTAAAACTTCATAAAAAGCAACGTGAAAAAAGAATAACTGGCTCTATACTAGATAATATAACGGGAATAGGCCCTGCAACTAGAAATAAATTACTGAAACATTTTGGAAGTGTAGAGAACCTCAAACGAGCTTCCTTAGAAGAGTTAACTAAAGTAGTGGGAAAAAAATTAGCAATTTCTTTGCTGCAAAGATTAAAGAATTAAATTAAAAGAATATACTGGGACTTCATAAGTTCGAAATAACAAATTTGACCAGCTTTGCTGTCACTTCACAGTATATTCTTGCTAAAGAATCACTTTTTGCTTCACTTATAATTCGAATGATAGGTTCTGTATTTGAAGGATGTATCAGAACGAACCATTCATGATTTTTCCCAAATCTTAAATCTTTACCAATTTGCTCAACTTCTTCTCCTTCATTATTTAATTCCTTTTTAGTTTGGTCAATTATTATATCAATATCTCTATTATTTAAACTAATTTTCTCTCGATATGAGTAAAATTTAGGTAATGTTGAAACTAATTTTGAAATTTTCTCTCCTTTTGATACTATAATTTCTATAATTTTTGCTGCAGCAAAAATACCATCTCTTGTGTTATTAAATTTTGGAAACATAACTCCACCACAAGAACCTTCTCCTCCAAATATTAAAACATCATTATACTTTTTTCTTTTATTAGCGATTAACTGCTGTATCTGTTCAATTAAGAATTTTTCTCCTATGGGAGTTCTAATTATTTGAGCATTGTATTTTTCAGCAAGAACCTCAAACATCAATGAAGACGCTAAATTTGTTATAAATATAATCTCTTTAGATTTGTTATAGTGTTGATTCATAATATAATCAGTTATAAGTCCTAAAGAAATATCTTCAGGATAACATACACCATTTTCTCCTATCATTGCAAGCCTATCAGCATCACTATCATGAGCAAATCCTATATCATATTTACCCTGCCAAACTTCCATAATTAAATCTTTTAAATTCTTTTCTACTGGTTCTATTTCACGAGGAAAAGTATTATTTATGTATAAATCTGAGTTAATTTCTTTAACTTTACATCCTAGTCCTCGTAATATTTGAGGTGTAACTAGTTTTCCTGTTCCTGCGCCTGTATCAACAACTACTCTTAGATCATTATCTTCTTTAATCTTATTCACCTCAATATTATTATAGAGTGTTTGGATATAATTTGGAATAGGATTAATATTTTTGATTAATTTATAAGATGCTTTTTTTTTTAAAGAATGAGATTTTAAATTAATTTTATCAACCAAGTTAAAAATTCTTTCTAAATCATCATTATTTAAATAATTCCCCTTAGAAATAATTTTTAATCCATTCCATTCTTGCGGATTATGAGAACCAGTGATTATAATTCCCACAGGTATATTTAGATTGTGCTTAGAGTGAATTATGACAGGTGTAGGACAAATACTAACATTTATTATTTCAAAACCTGTAGATAATAGGCCCTCAATAATGCCTTTTTCTATAACTTCACTGCTTGGTCTAGTGTCTCTGCCAATAATTGCTATTTTATCATCTTCATTCAACCATAAACTAAATGCAATCGCAATTTTTTTTGAAATTTCAAAATTTAGATCTTTACCAGCAATACCTCGAATCCCACTGAAAGAAAAAATTAATCTATCTTTACCAAGCATTTTGAAAAAATGATATTCAATTTAAGGAATGATTGGATTCTTCTCTAACTTATACTTCACTAAAACTAAAGCTCCTCTCAAGCCAATATCTTCTCTATAGTTAGTTTTTTTTATTTTAGGAGGGTGATTTACTGTAAAACGGATTGGATCTTGAGTTAAATCATGAATAATAGGTTGTAAAATTAAATTATGATCTTTCATCATAGCTCCCCCAAAATAGATCGTAGAACAATCATAGAAATTATTCACCAACCCGATTCCTATTTTGGTATAATGTAAACACATATCTACTATGCTTTTTGAGAATTTATCTCCACCTTTTGCTGCTTGAAATATTTCCTTTGCAGTTATTTTTGAAATATCATTATCTACAAGAAGCATTAAAATCTTTGAGTTTAAATTAGTTGTTTTTAATGCTTCTAGAGCCCTATTTTTAATCCCAGTACCTGAACTATATACCTCCCAACAACCGTATGCACCACAATTGCATTGAAAGGCACTCATATGATCTACTATACCATGTCCTATCTCAGCCGCATTTCCATCTTTTCCAAGTAATAAATGACCATTGCATATTACTCCACCTCCAATACCTGTTGACATCGTTATATAGACTAAATTATCCTTTTCATCCTCTTTTGCTTCAAAATAATGAACTCCAAGTACTGAGGCGTTTCCATCATTCATAATATATATTGGAATGTCTGGAAATCGTTCTTGAATTGGTTCTTTTAGAGGAATTACTTTGAATCCTAAATTCGCATTGTTAAAAACCTCTCCCTTATCCATATCTAAAGGCCCAGCAGAAGTTAATCCAATTCCTAATAGCTGTTCTTCTTCAATATTGTTTTCAATCATTAACTCAGAAATTAATACAATTACTGCAGTGCTAATCGAATATTCGTTCTCTTTTAAGGTTTTTGTAGCTTTAATCTTCATATTTTCTTCATTTAAATCTAATGTGCATAAAGCAGCACGAATCCAGGTCCCACCAATATCTATTCCTACTATATATTTCTCCATAGAAATTCACCATGAGAAAATAATTTTAAATAATTTAACCCAACATTTAATAATAATTTATTTCCATTAAATCATTATCAATAATTTCTTTAAAGATTTTAACTATCCATTTCTTTCTCTCCTCATCAATACTAAACACAAAATACTCTGCTGGTATTCTAGCAACAGAATATAGCTGTACTATATCCGGATTTATCCGCTTTATTGCATGAGCTAACTTAACAATATTTTCATTATTGTTATTTGATAATAAATCTTTTCTATAAGAATTATAAATTAGACATTGAATTGCTAATTTTTTTTCTTGCATTTCTGCCCTTAATTTAATTAGAGAGTGAATAATGGCATTAATACTTGGAGATCTTGGATTTGGACGATTTGTCCTTTTATAATCTTCTTCGGTTGCTGCATCTAATTTCGCAAGTACTAAATCAAATTGCTTTACTCTTTCTCTGATTTCATTTAGGTTTAAGGTAGTACAATTTGTAAATAAAGTTATTATAGGTTGCTTATTTTTCCACTCAAATTCGTCTCTAACATTTAAAACGATATTATGAAAATCAGGTAAATTTGTATTCAAAGTTGGCTCGCCATTATAGCCAAATGTTATAGAAGCCAAGTGAGGAAAGTGCTTCAAAATATCCTTCAATTCTTTTCTAAAATTATGTGAAGGAGGAAAACTTATCATTTTATCTGGTGAAACATGCTGAATAGTAGGTCCTATTTCACAATATACGCAATTAAAGGAACAAATTTTTTCCCTAGGTAGAATATCTACCCCTAATGACAGACCTAAACGTCTCGATTGAAATGGTCCGTAAGTATATTGGCGCATTTTTATTATAAAAAAATTAATAATTTAAAATTGATATCTTTCCATTTTCTACAATAATAAAAATGCAAGATAAGAAAAAAGTATTCTTTTTAATATAAATGATAGTTTTAATATTAGATATTAATCTCGGCATTCTTTTTCACAAAAATAGGCCAAATTACGACAATTAATATCGCGAGAATTAATATTAAAATCGAGGGTTGTATTGAGGTTTGAAATAATGAAGTTGGGGCATTTCCTAACGCATGAACAAACATAACAAAAAAAAGGTTGCGAGTCCTTAAGTAGAATAATCCAAAAATTATTCCATTTAGAAATACACTAAAGATTAAATCAAAGAAGACTGATTCTGTCCATCCCTGAATATACACCTTCCATGGAAGATGAATTAAAGTAAAAAATATCTGTGAAAAAAATAAAGCAAGAATAATTCGTAAGCTTTTACTGCGTATAGGCTTCTCGAACATTATATTAAATTGAATTAATAAGAAACCTCTAAATCCAGTTTCTTCAAATAATGCAATTCCAAAAACCATCGCTATTAGTAATCCTATTAACACAGAGCTTTCAGTATTCCATAAAGGGTCTATAACTAGCATTCCAAATCTTACATATCCGATTATTCCTTCAATTATTTGAACAGATATCCAAATAACAATCCCAATTACAATAGCCAATGGTAGATCCTTACCCTTTAAACCTAAATCTTCTAAGTTCATTTTTCCATATAAAATTAGAATTCCTATAATTGATGTAGCAAATAATAATAACCCTAATATAAGCGATCTATTGATTAACCCTATGGTACTCAATTCAATTGACTGGATGATCCCAGTTTGATACAAAAGTATAAATAAAAGTATGATAATAAAACTCATAATAAGGAATAATAGTATGGTCATTCTGCTCGATTGTTTTGAAATAATCAATTAAAATCAGCCTTCAATTTCGTTTCTATAACAGTATCTCTAATTTCGCAATACTATAGTGTACTTTAATTTCAATTGAAGATGCATTTTCTTATAAATTTTATGATTTTTGAATTTTTGGGAAAATATATGCTCAAATTTTAATCTAAACGGGCATTATAAACAGTGTAATAGCCCATCCTAAGCTCAATCAAAGCATTTCTTTTTTATAATTGGTTTTTTAGGTAATTTTCTACAGTTTTATTAAATTCTGCTGATTTTTCTAACATTACCATATGACCGGCATCTTTAATTATTCTTAGTTCAGAATTTTTAATTTTATCTTTGAAAAATTGCGAGTATTTTACTGGAGTGAGTTTATCTGCGTTTCCACATATAATCAAACATGGAATCTTAATAGTCTGTGTTTTATCCATAGTATCAAAATTATCACAAATTTTAAAGTCATTATATACTGTCATATTATGCATTTGAGATGCTTTGTTTACGACTTTTTGTATGATCTCTTCAGGAGTTTTTCTGTAGAAAGCTAGCGCAGGCATCGAATCCAAAAATTCTAGATAATTATTTTTTAAAGTATCAAGAATGAATGGATCAACCCTTAACTTCGCACCAGTGCCTACTAATATTAAAGCATTAACATCATTAGGATAATTAAAATAAAAAGATTGAACAATAGCACCTCCTAATGAATGACCACAAATTATTACTTTTTTATAACTTTGAGAATCAATAAATTTTTTAACAACATCAACATACAAATCAAGGGAAACTTCTTCAAAGGAATCGGATTTATCATGAGAAGGTAAATCTAAGGCAATAATATTGTAATTCACTTTAAGATTAAATTGATTTTCCCAGATAATTGAACTACCACCAGAACCATGAATCAAAATAATTACATCATTACTTTCATTTTCCTTTTTCTGGTAGAAAATTTGTTTTCCAGAATAGTTAAGATAGGGGATAATTAAGCACCAGAATCATGAAATGATATTAGTTAATTAAAATAATGAGTCTATTTTAGATTTTTCATTTAAAGATAAAAATAAAATTAGGCTATTAAAAGAACCTATAATTAAGTTACTTCCATCTTGTTAAACGATCGTGCTCCAATCGTTATTAGCAACATTCCAAAACCAACTATTACTAAAAGGTCAATCCAAAAAGGTATATATGATACTCCTAATAATACAAATCGAAACAAATCGACACTGTATGTGAATGGATTACAAAGCATAGCTATTTGCATAAAATATGGGACAGAATTAAAAGCAAAAAGCGCACCAGAAATCCAAAACATTGGCATAATAATAAAAGTTTGAATTAACCCGAAACTCTGGAAATCCCTCAAACGAGTACTGATTGTTAATCCCATACCAACAATCCCTATACTTGCTAATAAAGCTACCGGTAAAATCAATATTACACGCCAGATTAAACTAAGATCATATCCAAAATATCCAACAATGATGCTCAAAATGATCATTATCATTACTTGCAATAGTGTCTGTAAAGCTATACCCAATGTTCTTCCAACCATCAATGTATTACGACTAACTGGAGCAACTATCAACTCTTTCATGAATCCAAACATTTTATCCCGCATTAACCCCATACCACCAAAAACGCCTGTAAATAAAATAACTATAGCTGCAATCCCAGAAGCTGTGAATGCTCTTGAATCAATAGGTACTCCATCAATAGTTATGCTCAAGCTTGAAAAACCTGCACCAAATACGAATAGAAAAAGTAAACCCTGTGCTAATGAAGATATAACTCTCGATTTACTTCTCCAAAATCCTATTAGTTCTCTTTTAGCGAGGATCCAAATTGCACTATAATTCATCTTTGATTTTACTAAATTTAAATCAGACATTTCATATCACTTCCTTAATTGCCTCATTTGAATCAAATTTTTAATTCCTTTAACACGATCTGAACTTTCTTCTCTTATTGCACTTCCTACATAATGAAGGAATACATCCTCTAAGGTGGGTTGATGCATATTTACATTTTTTATCTTTAGATTGTTCTCATTAATCTTTTGGATTATTAGAGGAAGTTGTTTTCCTCCACTTTCACATGAAATCGATAATTTTGGTTCAAAATCTTTTTCTATATCTTCGTATTCTCCTCTTTTTATTTTAATTATCTCATTCTTTATTTCTTCAGGTACTTCCTCTAAAAGGGTATCATCAAACATGTTCGCGATCCTTTTTTTTGCTTCCAACGGAGCATTTAGAAACATCTGCGATGCCATCGGAAATTTCTTCCACGCATCAATTAATTTCTTTGGGCTTGACATTATATCACGAATTCTTGCTTGTATCATTGCAGGATCGATATTGGACATGTTTTTAGGTAAATTCATTTCCATTGGCATTATATCTTGTTGTCCTTTTAGATTTCCAAATGAGATGTTTTTTACTCCAATGATATCTCTTATTTGACTTATAATCTGAGGTAAGGTAATCCTATTTTCAACATTTTCAAGTTGAATATCTATAACATCCCCAGATAATTGCTTTTTAAGATTTTGAGAGGTGTCTAAGGCGATAATTTTTCCGTGATCCATAATACAGATTCTATCTGCAAGAAAATCAGCTTCTTCCATGTAATGAGTAGTAATTAAGATTGTTATTTTTAGATCACCTTCATTTAATTCCTTTATCTTATCCCAGATTTTTCTCCTTGTCTGTGGATCTAGTCCTAATGTAGGTTCATCTAAAAATAGAACTGTAGGCTCGTGAATTAAACCTCGAGCAATCTCAAGCCTCCTCTTCATACCACCTGAATAATTCTTCACAAACATATCAGCCTTATCTTCAAGGTCTACTAAATTTAAGACTTCTTTTATTTTTGCTTGCCTTTCTTTTTTCGGCATCCCATATAATATTGCATGTAATTCCAAATTTTCCCATCCTTTCATTTCACTGTCTAAGGAGGGTTCTTGAAAAACAATTCCTATACTTTTTCTAACTTTATCAGGCTCCTTTTTTACATCATAATAATTGACACTTGCTTCCCCCTCTGTTGCATTCAATAAAGTTGCCAGTACACTGATAGTTGTGGTTTTACCAGCTCCATTAGGGCCTAATAACGCAAAAATTTCTCCTTTTTTGATGTCAAAACTTATATTATCAACAGCTAAGACATTACCATCTTCATAAATCTTAGTCAAATTTTGTACTTCAATTACATTATTATTTTCTGTCATTTTACTACAAATTGAAATTATCTATTTCAAAAATATTTTTTTATTTTATTTTAAAAAAACGAACCTTTTATACTTCTTGCATTTTATTTATTGACTTAATAGGGATTAAATCATATAAACCACTAATTAAAAAAATAACATTAAACAGAAGGAAAAAAATGACTAATGTTTATATTGAAGATACAGATCAAGGGATTAAACCAGCTGTAAATAAAATTTTTGCTCATCTTGAAAAGGATGGACAACCTATTCTCAAAAAATCAAAAGAAGTTTATATTAAAGTTAATGGAATTGATTTTAGAAAGCATTCTTACACATCTCCAGAAGTTTTAAGAGCAGTTATCGAGTATCTAAACGAAAAGGGAGCAACAATCTCCGTAATGGAGAATTCTACTCAGGGGAATATAACTAGAATTGTCTTTACTATTGTTGGTTATAAAAAGATTTGTGAAGATTTAGGAGCAAAAGTTATATATTTAGATGAGGAAGAATATGAAACTTTCGAGTTCAAGGGAAAAGCTTCAATAGAAGATGATCCTAACGGGTATAATCTAAAAAACTTCAGTTTACCTACTACCGTTGTTAAAATTATGCAGAATAGAGACTCTTTAACCTACATGAATATACCAAAATTAAAGACTCATTCTATGGCCCGAGTTACGCTTGGAATTAAAAATCAATGGGGATTTCCCCAACATATAGATCGGGGTAAAGATCACAATTATAATTTGCATTCAAAATTAGTAGATCTGTATGAATTGATTAAACCTGATTTTACAATTATAGATGGAACCGAAGGCACAATTCACGGACATTATCCCCCTACAGTTTGGGAAGATAAATTAGTAATTCCATTTAATATTTTAATAGGAGGGAAAGATACTTTATCTGTTGATGTGGTTGGAGCAAGAATTTTTGGATTAACAATTGATCAAGTTCCACACTTAAAAATAGCGTATGAAAGAAGTTTAGGTGAAGGAGATCTCAGTAAAATTAATATCATAGGAAAGAATATTGAAGAATTTAAACAGAAATATCAATGGGATTTATTACAAGAATTCCCTGAAAATGTTAAAATTATAAGAGGAAAAGATTTATTATGTACAGAAGGATGCCAGGACAATCCATTAATTTTCCTTCAAATACTTGCATATGATTATCCCAATAAGTTCAAAGGAGGGTGGTTCTTGATAATGGGTAAAGGTCATGACGAAAATCTTATAGATACATTGAAAAGTGAAGGGTACACTAAAGGGCTTGTTGCCGGTTATTGTGCTATAAATGAAGTAGGTGAAAAACTTAGAGAAGCTTTTGGTAAAAAGAAAGTATTTTTTTCAGGAGATTGCAATAACCTTGCGGAAACTATTAAAGCACAACTTAAATTAGCAGGTATAAGTGTTTTTGACTTAGTCCCGCTATCTAATGAAGAAATTATGTCTCTTATTGATGAAGCTCAAAAAAATGGTAGTACAGCTTTGATACCATTATAATTTAACCTTAGCTATTTGGGCTCTTTTACTTAATTCTCACATTTTTGTATAAAAAAATAAAGGGCTATTAATAAGATGATTCAATAGAATAAATAATGGCACTTGGATCAAGATATTCTGAAATAAAGGCTTTCTTATCCATACCTGATGATCAGTTTAAACTTCAGCAAATGATCAATACTTTCTTTGAATCTGATGATTTCAAAATAGAAATTGTAGGTAAGATCATAAATTTTATCAACTTTTTTTCAATGTTTAAGGATGTTCAACCTTTCATGCTTTCAGTCTACAGATGTATAATTAGTACTTTAGATCTTAAAATAGAATCTATAAACGACTTTTATGAGCTTTTAATAAAGAATTCAATTATGTACTTTGTTCAAGATTATATAAATTATGCTCAAATAAGTCAAAAGCGACAAGTTTTAAAATTATTATCAGATTCTTTGGATAAGCTTCAAATTCAACCACTTATTATCAATTTGGGATTATTATTGAAACCTATGTATCAAGATAATGAATACCTAAGTAAATTGAAAGATCTTGAAGAATTTGAAGTTTCATATAATTCTAATAATGAAATCCAAATACGAATTAAGAGATCCATAGATAATTGGTTGAAGAATCGAGAAATAGATTTAGATAATCAAGATTCAATAAAGAATTTATTAAGATTAGAATTTGAACGGCTAGCGAATAAATTTAATTTATCAAAAAAATCAGAAGTATATAAACAATTATTTGGTGAAGTGATTGAAATGCTTAACATGAGACTTACGGTCATAAGTCTAACTGAATCATTTCCAGAAGAATCTTTTGAACCAATTTCCATCAGATAAAGAATAATTTCTCTATAACAGCTCTAATAAAAATTAGCGAATTTATTTGTTTTAAAACTAAAATAAACTGTTTTAAAATTAAATTCTATTAATTCTTGGATAGGTAAATTATTAAATACAAATTTTGATATTATATTTAGAATAAATCATTTCGTTTCTCTTAAAGTGAGGAAAATGGAAGAAAATGAAAAAGAATTGACTCCTGAAGAGATTGAAAAGCAAAGGCAAATCTTCAATCAACTATTTAAAAAGGAAAAGGAAGAAAGAGAAGAATATTTAAAACAGACAGAGGAAGAAAGGAAAAGAGCTTTTAAAGAAAGTAAAGAGCTAATTTCAAGTTTAATTTCTGAAAAGAGTTTTATGAGGGAAAAGCAACGAGAACGAGACCTTGAAAGAATGCAATTAAAACCTGAAATTGAAAAAACTGGTGAAGCAATTGAGAAATCGATTGAAGAAAAGGCATTTTTGCGTGAAAAATATAGAGAAGAAGATCTAAGGAGAATGGAAATTAAACCAGACATAAGAGGCACTGGTGAAGCTATTAGTAAATCTATTGATGAGAAAGCTTTCTTCATAGAGAAAAAGAAAGAAAGTGACGCTCAACGCTTGAAATTGAAACCTGAAATAGAAAAAACGGGAGAAGCTATCAGTAAAACGGTTGGTGAAAAAGCCTTTTTAATAGAAAAAAAGAGAGAATCTGATATTCAACGAATGGGTCTGAAACCAGAAATAGCAAAATCAGCAGAGGCCATTAGTAAATCGATTAGTGAGAAATTATTCATACGGGAAAAACATCGTGAAGAGGATCAAATGAGAATGGAATTAAAGCCTGACTTTAGGAAGACTGGAGAGGCAATTAGTAAAATTGTTGCTGAAAAAGCATTTCGAATTGATAAACAACGTGAGGAAGGTCAAAAAAGAATGGATATAAAAGCTGATATCGAGGAAAAAGCAGAAGCGATCAGTAAAACTGTTGGTGAAAAAGCTTTTTTAATAGAAAAAAAGAGAGAAGTCGATAGCCAACTAATGGGATTAAAACCTGATATTGAAAAAACCGGTGAGGCAATCAGTAAATCAATCAGTGACAAAGTATTTATACGTGAAAAACATCGTGAAGAGGATCAAATGAGAATGGGATTAAAACCTGATTTTAGAAAAACCGGTGAGGCGATTGATAAAACTATTGCTGAAAAAGCATTTCGAATGGATAAACAGCGTGAGACTGATATGAAAAAGAAAGAAATAAAACCTGACTTTGAGCAAATAAGTAAAGCAATTACTAAAACTGTAGAAGAGAAAGCATTCATTAGCGAAAAACAACGTGAAGAGAGTCAAAAACGAATGGAACTTAAACCTAATAAGGAACAAATAAGTCAAGCTATAAAGCATACTATTGATGATAAGGCATTTAGAATATCAAGACAAAAAGAAATAGATCAAAGTAGAATGGGTATAAAACCTGATATAAAAGCAATAGGAGAAAAAATAGAAGACGATATTGAGAAGATTGAGAAAAAGAAAAAAGATGAAGAATCGAAATAAAGTTAATTTTAAGTAATTAAATCAGGAGATCGAAAACCTGAATAATCTTAATATAGTTTGCTAAAATCCGTATTTTCTAATGTTTTCTTATATAATAATATTGAAGGATCAATAATTCCATTAAAATTATTAATCCTATGTTCAAATTTGGAATAAAAATCTTGCAAAATTCGATGTAAGATCATTCTTTCTATTTCAAGATTTGTCTTTCTTGTTATTCCGATTATTAAAAGACGTCCCCTTTTTTCATATAATATTCTAGATTCTTTAAAATTAATCTCTTGAATCTCATCGTACTTATTATTAGGTTTAATTTCATTAATAAATAGATTCAAGGCATTTAAAAAACTACTTATTAAATCTTCATTGGAAGAAAGATTAGAATTACTTGAATATCTTTTACTTAGAAGAAGTGACCCAGTTAAATTATCTAAAAAATATATTGCATGAAATCTACTTTTATTTAATGAAAAATCATCATTTTTAAATCCAAACGACTCATATTTTCGATTTTTATTCCATTCAAAAGACATTTTCAATCAATAGAAGTATTAACTGTGATTATTAATATTATTTAAACATCCTTAAATACCAAAAATAGAGATTTGATTTAAAATACATATATTATCATAATATCATCATATTATATTCTTACCTTTAAAAAAGATAGACACTTAAATTATTCACATATCCTCGGTTTTTTTAAAAAAAAATAAAAAAACCAAAAATTAAAAACATATAACATTTATTATAAGACATATATTCTTTTTATAACATTTTATCCTTTGATGCTTATGGTTGAAATTGACAACAAGGGTAACCAAAAAAATAAAATTTCAATAGGTTTGATTATCAATAAAGATGATTTAAATTCAACTCTTTTTCCTGAAGAAGTTAAAAATGAAATTATGGATTCTCCATATTACTTGTTAATCTTTATTTCTCGAGAGGATGTTATTAAAATTAGTTGCTTCCCCTCGAAAACTAGTATGATTAAAAAAATTCTCATTAAATTATTAGAATTTTCTCCCGATTTAGTTAAAGGTATTTCAAATGTTCTTAATGATCTTAACTTAAGTAAGGATATTTTACATACTACAGGGATTTGCTATGAGCTAGAAAATTGCTTTTATGAAACATATTTAATTGGGGACGCCCTCGAATCTGGAAATCTCACTCTTGAGGATATTAGGGAAAAATTCATGTCTGTAGCAAAAGTCGTTAATGTAGAAATTGAAGATATTCCAATTTATAAAAATCTTTAAATTTGGACCTTAATTAAAAACATTTCTTACTTGGTAAACAAATGAATAATAAAAAACTACCTCCACCTCCCGTTTTGCCTCCAACACGCACAATCTCAGAAAATTTTTGTCTTTTTCATAAAGGAACTATTAAAGGAGAAATATATACTTGTCCTAGATGTAAATCAAATTATTGTTTAGAATGTGCTAAAAAAGCTATGAATACAGGAGAGTCATGTGTTAAATGTAAACAAATAGTATTAATTTGATTTAAAATAGCATATTCTTTTTCAAGAAACAGATATCGAACTGAGAGAACGCCAAGTTTTCCAAAAAATTAACCATAATATTACGAAAATAAATAAGCTTGTTGCAAATGTATAACCTCCAATAAAAAGATCAATTAAGATCATATATGGAATACCTGCTATTGAAAAACCTAATAAATATGCATAAGCCCAATATCTATTTTTTAACCCAATAATTATTGCTGGTATAATTGTTGTAAAGATAATTGATAAATAAGCAATTACTTCAATAATGCTTGGAGCATCTTTTATTAAAACCATATTTATCCAAGAAATAATCGAACCAATAATTACCCAGATTATGGTTAAGATATCTATTTTCAATTCTGTTTCATTTTTTTGGGTTTTATCTTTTTTATCCATATAATATCATAGGTTTGGTTTTTATGTTAATCTAAATAATCATTCATTTTTTACTTTTATCTTTAAACATTTAATCATTTAAAGCAATTAATAGCTTTTTTCCAATTAACTAAAATAAAACCATAATATTTGTTTTTTAGAATATCTCCTTAAGGTATAAGTTTGATTTATAAAAAAATATTTATTAGGTTAAAATTAATAATATTCTTAAAAGATAAAAATTAAAATTTTAAGATATTCAGAAATTCAAGAAGGAAGTGATATTCTAAAAAAGAATTTATTAAAAATGACTCCTGCTACCGCCCTGGATTTTTGTCTTTTGGTAGTGTGGTAAAACACACTCTGATTTCGCCCTCCTCCCCCTATATTGTTTATGACCTTGTTTTTAGGTCTTGGTGGCAGGAGTCTCCCTTTATATCTAAAAAAAAGAAGTTTATGGAAAAAAGTAAAGGTATTGACTTATTCAGGATTCCCAGAGTTCAGAGAAACGAAATAATTTATATAACTATAATGTATATTATCTTTACCATAAATTTGTAATTTAACAAAAATTCATTCTGGGAAAAAAAATGAAAATATCAAAGTTATTATCTATTATTGCAGGAGCTATAACTCTGTTTACTATTATTTTTTTACCCCTTTTTAGATTAGGGGGCCAATACGGGTGGGGTCCCTATTTTTTTTATGGCGTTTTGAGAGATTTACCTTCGCATGTCTATTTAACTTTTCAATATGGTGAATTGATAGAAGGTATATTATTAATCATTATAACTCTTTTTCCTCTTCTCATGGATTTTTCAGTTTGTTGCTATCTTAAATACGAGAGCAACTCGTATTTTAGGACTAATCGGTGCTGTTATTGTGCTCGGTACTGGTATCTATTTTTTAACCCTTCAATTATTTGATATAAGAGGAATTCATAATCTCATACGGTTCATGTTCATTTATATTTCATACCCACCTATTATTCCATTCCCTGTGGAAATCTTTAATGTCCCCCTTGGAATCTACACTTTAATAGGAAGCGGAATATTAGGACTGGTTGCCGGAATTTTCAACATAAGACAATTTCAATCACAAATTGATTCTTATTAATCATTTAAAAATGAGTTATATCTCCAAAAAAATAATAAGAGTGATCATTGACCTTTTAAAAGGATTTAAAATAATGAATCTAATATTAAAAATCTCTAATTTTTTTATTAACCTTTCATACTTTTACAAGTATGATTTGTTCAAATAGGTTTTTAAGTAAAAATAGTTTATTTGATTAAATAATTTGCTAAATAAATATCAAAACACATATAAGAATTGATTAATATGACTGAAGAAATTATTAGGCGCACTACAAGTATTTGTCCAGAATGCTTACAGCCAATTCCCGCCGAAATTTACGTTGATGAAGGCACAAACTGGGTAATGATGAGGAAGAATTGTGAAAATCATGGTGATTTTAAGGATAAACTAAGCATAGATCCAGAGGAATATAAATGGCAACAAACTTTTACTGATGAAATTGGTTCAACAGTAGACCATGGTACTAAGCCTGAATGGGTATCTTCGGGAATAAAGGAGTGCAATGAAGGGTGTCCTTATGATTGTGGTCTATGCGAGAACCATAAAAGTGCCCCCAATATTTGCTTAATTGATATAACTAATAGATGTAATTTAGCTTGTCCGATTTGTTTTGCGAACGCTAGTGCTAAGGGATACGTAGTCCAACCTACATTTGATGATCTTGTACAGATTATGGAACACTTCAGATCTATGAAGCCTGTTCCAGCCGTTTTATTACAAATTTCTGGAGGAGAACCAACAATTCGAGATGATCTTCCTGATATTATCAGAAAAGGTAAGGAATTAGGTTTTATCGAAGTAATGGTTACAACTAATGGAGTTAGATTCGCCAAATCAATAGAATTTATGAAGGCGTGTAAAGATGCAGGTATGGATGCCGTATATTTACAATTTGATGCTACTGATGATCCTGAGGCCTGGAAAAAAATAAGAGGCGTAAATCTATGGCCTTTGAAGCAAAGAGTTATTGAGAATGCTCGTAAAATTGGATTTTATGGTGTGATGCTCGTTCCAGTCATAGCAAAAGGAGTAAATGATCATGAAGTTGGAAAGATCATGGATTATGCTAAAGATAATAATGATGTCATTTCTGGAATAATTTATCAACCAGTTTCCCTATGTGGTCGTATTAGTTTTGAAGAATTAATGGATCTGCGATATACTACATCGGATTTAAAAATCGCAATAAATAAGCATACAAATAATGCAGTAACTAAATTTTATCCTTTAGCAACTACAGCTAAGATGACTCGATTATTAGCATGGTTTGATAATTTACCTGAGTGGAGTCCAACAAGTCATTCTGACTGTGGATTTGCTACGATCTGTGTTATCAATAGTAAGGATGAATGGGAACCAATCGAAAACTACTTTGACGCTGAAGGGCTCATCAAGTGGTCGAATAAAGTATATGATATGGTTCAAAAGCAAGAAATTCCAAAACCGACTGGTTTGCTTAAAGGTATTAATTTAGAAGAATTTGGTACTATTGCTAGTACAGTAGGAAAATTTATTGATGATATGACAAGCCTAGGCTACAGACAGATGATGAAGGCTTACTATTTTGCTGGAGCAATGAAATATGTCCGAAGTCCCCAGAAATTATTAACTAGCAAAACTTTATTGGCTTTTTCTCGTTTGATTGCATTTCCTAATTTACAATCAGCAGGGAAGTTCTTTCACGAAAAAAATCTCCTAATTTCATCAATGCACTTCCAAGATTCTTATAATTTTGATTTGGACAGGGTTTGTCGCTGCTTAGTTCATTATGGAGTAATTGATCCGGAAGATCATAGCAGAGTCCTTGAAGTTCCTTTTTGCGCTATGAATACTTTGCACAGAGAGCGTTTAGAACTTGCAAATGCGATAGAAGGAGAACAAGCTGAAAAAGCAGAAGTTATTCAATCAGAAATCGAAAAATTAGTAAAAACTGTTGAAGAATAAACATTTTTAAAGATATTCCATCATTTTATTTATTATATAATTTACTTTCTAATTTTTTTCTAATTTTTATATCATTGTATAATTTAATGTTCAAATTTAAAATTTAAAGTTCGTTATAACGGGAGAAAACACTTTTAAAAAAAACCTTAAATGTTTTAAAAGTTCTAAAAATATAACGAACAAGAATTTAAGAAAAAGCAGAATTTTTTCGTTAAACAACTATACTCTTCATTAATATGTCAGATAATTCAGATATAATAGGGGATTACAAAGGTATTGTTAAGAATAGAGTACTAACAGCACTTTTACAATCCTACCTCGATAATCTTGACTATGATGGAATGAAATCAATATTGAGAGAAGCAGAATTATTAGAATTGAAAGATATTAGGAATGCAAATCCTAATGATTCTATTGATTTTTTTTCATTTAAAAAAATTATTTCTGCTCAAAATTGTTTGTTGTATGATTCAACTAATTTATTATACGAAATTGGAAGAAAATTCTCATTTTATCTCTTTCCATATGGAAAGAAATTTGAAGAAATAATTAACGAAATTAATTATTTAATTAAAACAGATTGGAATGTTGAAATAGTAGAAAAGAAAGAAGACTTGATTACTATAAGAGTCGATAAATGTTTTTTCTGCTCAGAAATTGGAGTTTCGTGTGATCTATTTAAAGGCTTCTTAGTCCATTCTTTAGAAAAAACGCTCTCTTCTGATTATAAGGTAATTCAAATAGGAGAAAGAGAAAATATCAATGATCCCCACCACAACTCTTTTATCTTGACATTGAAAATAGAAAAAAGATTTAAAACCTCATAAGACGAAACATTAAATATATTAAAATTCAAATTAATTTTGTTCTTCTAAAAAATATAATTTTATATTTATAAAAATTGAAAACTAGACTAATGGCGGAAGAAACAAAAGAATATGTTTTTAAAATAACAATATTAGGCGATAGCGCTGTCGGAAAGACGTCATTAATTAATCAATTCGTTGAAGGCTCTTTTCAAGAGGATTATAAACCAACACTGGGAGCAAATATTGTTAGAAAAGACGTTAATATCGATGTTGTCAACGCTAAGGTTAGATTAATAATGTGGGACCTTGCTGGTCAAGAAAAGTATAATGTCATTAGATCGATGTATTTTCAAGGATGCGTGGGAGCATTAGTGGTCTATGATATTACTCGACACCAAACATTTGATAATGTAGAATCTAAGTGGTTGAAAGATTTCAAGAAATATGTAAAAAAAGAAGGAGCATACATCTTAATTGGAAATAAAATTGATCTCAATGAACAAAGATTAGTAACTGAAGAAGAAGGAAAATCCTTAGCACAGAAAATTCAAGCGAGCTATTTTATAGAAACTAGTGCAAAATATGGAGAAAATGTAGAAAAAGCTTTTAAGAACCTTGTTTTTCAGATTTTAAGAAATTATGGAGAAAAAGTTTAAAAAATACTCATTTTCTAAATTTCATTTACTCAAAAATCCAATTCTTTAAATATAATTAAATAGTGGGTAGATTATGAAAGAATTATCCCATAAAGTTTACCAAGCACCTAAATCTGAGATTAGAAAATTATTCGATCTTGCTGCTGGTCGTAGTGATATCATAAGCCTTGGGATCGGTCAACCTGATTTTACCACTCCTCAACCTGCAATAGAAGGAAATATTAATGCTTTAAGAAAAAAACTTACATATTATGCTCCAACTAAGGGTGTCCCGGAGTTATTACAGCTACTAGAGCAAAAAGTTAAAAATTTTAATAAAATTGATGTGAATTGGAAAGAGAACATCATCGTCACAAATGGAGGCTCTCAAGCAATTACCCTTGCTTTTGCTACAATTTTTAATCCACATGATGAATTAATAATATCGTCTCCTAATTTTATATCATATTTTTATTGTAGCCAATTTTTCGGAATTAAAGTAATAGAAATTGAGAGGAAGAAGAACTTTAGCCCAGATTTTGAAAAAATAAAAAATTCAATTTCGGATAAAACTAAAGCAATATTAATTAATGATCCTAATAATCCTACAGGATATGCTCTATCTTCAAATGAATTACACGAGATTACTAATATTGTTAAAGAAAACGATTTATACTTGATAATCGATGAAGTTTATGAGAATTACCTTTATGATGGTTTGAAGCATATTAGTCCTGCTTCAATAGATGGGATGTTTGATCGAACAATTACATTAAATGCAATGTCAAAACTTTTTTCTGCAACTGGCTTTAGACAAGGATATGTTGTGGCTAAAAAAGAGATTATAGATTTAATGGAAAAATATCATCAATATACTGTAGCAGGTACGAATCATGCTGCTCAATATGGATTTATTGAAGCATTAAAGATGGATAAAAGCTTTTTCAATGAGATATTAAAAAGCTTTGATGAAAGACGCCTATTAGTCTATAATAGATTGAAAGAATTTGGATTTGAAGTTGTCAAACCTAAAGGTGCTTTTTATATAATGCCTTCTGTTAAACGTTTTAATATTTCCGGCTCGGACTTTTCGAAGCGATTAATGCAAGAGCAGGGCGTTGCGATTGTACCTGGTGATATCTTTGGTTCTTATTCCAATGATAAATTAAGAATTTCTTATGCAACTGAAATGAGTAAATTAGTAGAAGCAATGAATCGTATTGAAAAATTTATAAAGAATTTATAATGAACTTATTAATCTTTAAGGTAGGTTTGCAAAAGAGCTTTAGTTAATAAATTGGTTGCTTCATAAACATCTTCTATTTTTACATGTTCATTTTCTCTATGAACTACAGCAGGATCGCCCGGACCATAAATCACAAAAGGAACTGGATTTTTAGAGTCAACAAGTACGGCACTATCAGTAGCATATGGTAAGCCAATAAATTTCCTATTAGTTATTTTCTTTAAATTTTGAACAAATGAAAATTTAGTATCAGTTTGAAGTGATGGCAATGTAAAAGTTATTACTACTTTAAGAGAGCAAGGAGATAATTTGATATCCTTTAACTTTTTTATAAGTCGTCCAACATCTTGCTCTGGGATTAATCGAAAGTCAACTTGCATAATAGTTTTATTAGGAACTATATTTATTGTTGTTCCTCCTTCAATTTTGCCAATATTAATCGTTGAAGAACCTAATATTTCATTTTCGAAATCATCTAAACAATTGTAAAGTTGAGGTATCAATTTTAAGGCACCTTCAATAGAATTAATACCCATGTAGGGAGTAGATCCATGAGCAGATTTTCCGTAAATCTCTAAATTCGCCCATAATAAACCTTTTTCAGCTATACCTATATTCATATTAGTTGGTTCACCAATAATTAACAATATTGAATTTCTCAAAACGCCTTTTCTAGCGGAGGTTAAAGCACCTGTCATACCGGCTTCCTCATCTGCAGTTCCAAGAAATACCAACGAGTATTTTTTCAAAAACTTAGTGTATTCTTTAAGTTTTTTCATAGTTCCGATTAACATCGTCAATCCTGCTTTCATATCAGCTGAACCTCGACCGTATAACTTTCCGTCCACAATATCAGCTGAAAATGGGGGATGCTTCCATTCTTCATAATTTCCTGGTGGTACTACGTCAAAATGCCCTGAAAGAATAATTTTTTCTTTTCCTGTGCCGATTTTTGTAACTAAATTACTAAGCTCAATATTTTTCTTTTTATAAGTTATAATTTCATTTTGAAAGCCTTCCGATTCTGTAAAAACTTCTGAAATCAAATATTCAATTATTTTATCTGTTTTACCTGGTGGATTTTCTGTAGGAATCTTAACTAATCGTCTTAAGATATCAACTAAACCTTTATTCGAAATTAGACTATTCATATTTCAATCAATCAACGAATTAATTATTATTCCTAAAAAGATAAATATTTAGACATAATCAACTTCGAATGGAGTTTTTGAAAGAATTTCTGCACCATTTTTCTTAACCAATGTAGGTGACTCAAGGCGTAAACCTCCAAGCCCCGGTCTATTGAAAACGATTGCAGCTATCTCGACCATATTTTCTTCAAACTCTAAAGGACCCCACTCTTTTCCGGGCACTACAACAGGCCAACTCTCATTTCCTATGCATCCTATCCCATGTCCTATACCAAAAAATAGATCATTTGGAAATCCTTCTTTCTCAGCTACTTTCCTAACATTTTGATAGCAATCTTCAAAAGTATTTCCTATATACATATTATCGATAAGAGTATAACATAATTGCTCATATACATCATTAAACTTTTTTAATTCAGAAGAATATTCCCCAAGAACATAATTATGGCTCAAATCTCCTAAATAACATCCGGATTCGCTGTGTAAATCGACGAGTAATGATTCACCTTCCTCAACAACCTTATTTGTTGCAGGAGTACAACCATTAAAGGTATAACTTGCACGATAACCAGAACCAATCTCTTGATTCCCTGTAAAGGTCCATTCATAATTACTCCCCGCTTTACGCATAGCTAACGTGCCAATTCCTGCAATCTCGTTTTCAGTAAACCTTTTTCCGTCGGGACGTTCAATCAATGCTTCTTTTACTGCCTGTTGACCAATATCTGTAATCTCACTCGCTTTGCGAAGCATTGCAATCTCTTCAGGCTCTTTGATGAATTGAATCCTTTCTGTTTTTTCATTGAAATCTATCAATGAACAACCAGGGAACATATTTTTTAAAAGTTCAGATTCCGTATACGAAAGCATTTGACCAGTAACACATATATCAACTCCCATTTCAACACCAATTCTAGGAGGTCTCCCTTTAGAATTGTAAACTCCTGCTTTTTTTGCTGTTGATTGTAACTTCTTTTCCCAATAAAAGCCCTTCATAGGACCCCAACCACTCACTTTAATATTAGATTGAGCCTCATCCTTCACACGTTCTACATCTAAAAGTACCGTAAATAATTCAGGACTTCCTCCTCCTTGTTTTGGCAGAAAAATATAACTTTTCCAAGGGACAAAACAACCTGATAAATAAGTTATTGACTTCACACGTGTAAGAACACAGAAATCTAAGTTAAGATCTTCCATGGCTTCTTGATATTTTTTAATATGCCCATCCCAGTTAATTTTAATTTCAGTCAAAAATTAAACCTCAATAATCTTTGGTTAATCTAAATTATTTGAAATCTTATATATACCTTTTTAAAATAGAATCGTCAGAAATTTGTAAGATTAATTTTTGTAAATTAATCTAATTTTATAGAAAAAAATTCTGAGCATCCAATTTCCTTGGCATGAATAAAAATTTACATGAGATAATAATAAACAGATATTTAAAAAAGAGTTAAAATTGATTTTTTCATTATTTATAGAAATCTGCTGACGATTCTTTAATATTACGTGATTCAGTAATTTCTTTTGCCATAGCTTCATATCGTTGAATTATCTCGGTTGGAAGTGTGGATTTAATCTTATTTAAAGCAAATTCAAAATGAATATTCTCAACTTTTTCAAACTTTTCCATTTTTTCTCTAATAGCTTGCATACCTGCTTCTCGACAAACATTCTCTAAATCTGCTCCACTATATCCTTCAGTGATTTGAGAAACATGCTTTAGAGATACATTATCAGCTAAAGGCATATTAGCTGTATGAACTTCTAAAATCTTTAACCGAGATTCAAAATCGGGAGCATCGACATAAATTAGTCTATCAAACCTCCCTGGCCTTAAAAATGCAGGATCAACGATATCTGGTCGATTAGTACTTGCTATAGTAACTATTCCCTTACGATTTTCGATTCCATCCATTTCAACTAAAATTTGATTTACAATTGAAGCATAGACCTGAGTACCAGCATATTCTCCTCTCCCAGAAGAAATAGCATCAATTTCATCGAAGTAAATAATTGATGGTGCTGCTTGTCGAGCTTTTCGAAAAATTTCTCTTACAGCTTTTTCACTTTCTCCAACCCATTTAGAAAAAATCTCCGGACCTTTAATTGATATAAAATTAGATTTAGTTTCAGTAGCTATGGCTTTCGCTAAAAGAGTTTTTCCACACCCAGGAGGACCAAATAAAAGAATTCCATTTAAAGGCCGAATTCCTGCTTTTTCAAATAACTTTGGATACTTTAAAGGCCATTCAACAGCTTCTTTTAACTCTTGTTTAATTTCTTCTAATCCTCCTACATCTTCCCAATTGACATTAGGAATTTCAACCATGACTTCTCGCATCGCAGAAGGTTCAATCATATTTATTGCTTGCATGAAATCATTGTCTGTTATTTTTAATTCCTGTATAATATCGCTTGGAATTGGCTCATCTAAATTGATTTTAGGTAAAATTTTCCTTAAAGCGAACATCGCTGCCTCTCTACATACTGCCATGATATCTGCTCCAACAAAACCATAAGTAATCTCAGCATATTGATCTAGATCCACATCTTCTTCAAATGGCATACCTCTTGTATGAATTTGGAATATTTCTTTGCGTCCTTTCACATTTGGTACACCAAATTCAATTTCACGATCAAACCTCCCCGGTCTTCTTAATGCTTCATCTATTGCATTTATTCTATTTGTAGCACCTATACAAATTATTTCACCTCTTCCCCTTAAACCGTCAAGCAATGATAATAATTGTGACACTACTCTTCTTTCTACTTCTCCAGAAGTATCAACTCTCTTTGGAGCAATTGAATCGATCTCATCAATAAAAATTATAGATGGGGCATTTTCTTCAGCTTGTCTAAATATATCTCTTAAACGACCTTCACTTGCTCCATAAAATTTACTCATGATTTCTGGACCATTAATAGAAATAAAATGAGCATTAGATTCTTGCGATACAGCTTTTGCCATCAAAGTTTTACCTGTACCAGATGGCCCATAAAATAATACTCCCTTTGGCGGATCAATATTTAATCTATGAAATAGTTCAGGATGTTTTAGAGGTAATTCAACCATCTCTCTAATTCTCTGAATTTCTTCTGTTAACCCCCCAACATCATCATACGTTACTACTCCTCCGGAAACGTTAAGTACAGCAACCCTTTTATTGACTTTAATTCTAGTTTCTCTTGTAATTTTTACTACTTTATCAGATGGTACTGTATTTTCAACGATCAATCTTAATGTTCCCAATGTTGGTCTTCTTTTAGGGCTCCGCATGATCATACTCATGAATTCATTCATTGGATTATCCGGATCTTGCTTTTGATATACTGCTCCTAAAACATCAACAATATCACCAATTACAACTGGTTTATCAATAAGTTTTGCTTTAATTGCTTCAGCTTGCCTTTTGAGATCGATATTATCTTTTGTTGGAGTTAATTCTATTTCCTCAGCAGCATACACTTTTGCCAGTTTTATTTTAACATATTCTCCTATTGTTGCTCCCGCATTTAGGCGTTGTAACCCGTCAAGTCTAATAATCCCTTTTCCTTTATCAGCAATGCTGGATACCACAATTCCTGTTGTTTTTTTCTTACCTCTAATCTCAATTATATTACCAGTAGTTAATCCTAATTGCTCAAGTATTAGTTGATCAATATAACATAAAGAGCGACCACTCCTACTTTTCTCTAATTCTTCAATTCTTAACTTTACGTGTTTTTTTATACTATTATTATTATTTGACATAATGTAGTCAATTGAATATTTTCAAATTTAACTTAATTTAAATTATAAACCTTATAAATATAAAGTAAATCTTAGTTTATTTTCTTTTCTTTTATTTTATATAATATCTTTGTTATCCATTTGCTAAGAAATATCAATTTTTAATTGTTTCTCTAAAAAGGCGATAAACTTCTTCGATATCTCCGATTTTTGTAAGAATGCGTTTAAATTGTTTTTAACAAACAATTTTCTTTTTTTTAAAATTTCTGTTTTCAAATTGCTATAATTTGAATTATTTAAAAGGGTTCCTACTACTTTTCTTGTTTCCCTATCTAGATTCTGATGATATTTAATGTTAATTTTATCTTTTTTTTTTAGTTTCTCAAATTCAGATAGATTAATACTTGGCTCATTTTCTATATGTTTAAGTAAATCTTCAACAATTGAATCCATTTTCAAATTTTGAGATAGATCATAGATTTTTATTGGAAAATCCCAAGCGTATCCCCCAAATTCATCAAATTTCTCTTTAATTTTGTAAATAATTTGATTAGGTATGGGATTTCCTCTTTCATTATTCCATTTTATACATTGTTCTATAGGTGTTGAGATATGAATTAAAAAATAATTTTTGTTTAAATTTTCTGCAATTTTCTTTAAATCGTGTCTCATACTCGAAAAATAATTCAAGTCATCACTAATTACAATAAAACCCTTTTTTAATCCTGATTTAATCTCCCTTAGATTTTTTTCTCTAACAATATGTTCTTTTTTATAATCAAATTTCTTTGGTGATATTTTATTTCTGATTTTATCTGGATCAATTATCATAACTTTGAAATCCGGATTACTTTTTTCAAGTACCATCTTAATTTCTGAGGCAAAAGTAGATTTTCCTGAAGCTGGTAATCCAATTAAAATAATTAAAAAATTTTGATTAATCACTTAAAAAATCAGCTTTATCTAAATTTCTAATTAGTGTTAATTTTTCCTTTCTTGAAAAAGTTTTTATCTCTAATTCCCTTTTCATCGCTTCTTTTCTTTCTGCAAAGGTTTCAAAATATTTAAGTTCAATCTTCTTCTTACCCCGACAAAATTTTGCTCCTGTCCCTTTTTTATGTTCTTCTATTCTTCTATAGAGATTATTGGTATATCCTGTATAGAACCTTTTCTTATTGTTTTTTGAGATGGTTTCCAAAATATAAACATAAAAAAAAGTCATACTTTATTCACTATTTAAAAAATATAATATGTAATATTTATTTTTTTATGCAAAATAGTTGTTTTCCATTATTCTTATAAGGATCCAAATGAGAATTGAATAAATAAACGAAATATATCTCGTACAAGGTAATTTTAAATTAAATTTATTAATAAGAATTTTTATATTTTAAAAGAAAGGTTAAGAATAATTTGGTGAATTGCTATTCCATTAGGAATATTTTTAATTAAATGGGATGTTGTCACTGGCGGGGTAATATACATGAAGTATCCTGAAGATTTAGAAATCCCTAATAATATTGTGCAGCAAATCCAAATTTCTCATAACTTTATAGAATCTTATATAACAATTGAAGAAAAAAATTGGAATTCAATCTCATATTATAATGAAGTTAAAGATATAATCATTGTATTAGCTTTAGATAAATATGACGATGCTTCAGACTATACAGTTATTTTAGATGAGTTTAAAACAGAATTGGAGTTGGACCTAAAGGAAGAAGAATTACAAAACCATCTTCAAAGGATTTATAAACTCTCACTGAATGTTTTTAGAACCAGAGACGAAGTAATTGCTAAACTAAGCAATGATGTAGCTAAATTAAAGAACTTAGAATATGATTTAAAAAAAAAGTTTAATAAAATAGCTACATCAGACCATTTAAAAGTAAAAAGTAAAATTCAATTCCTATTAGCAATTAATGATGAGTTGAAATATAAAGATTTGAAAAAGTCTATTAAAACTAGTAAAAAATGGTTAGATTCTGTTATTGAAACTCTACTCAAAAATAAGATGATTGGTTATAATAGCAACAACGACACATATTATTTAATTTTCTGAATATTGCAAATTCCTTTTTTTTAAATAATCATCTTCTTAAGAACGCTTTTATTTTTTAACTTAAAAAAACCTTTTAATTATTAATAAGATAAATTTTGAAGAAATTATGAATATAACAGAAGAAGAACAAAAAGAAGTGCTTAAAGTATTAAAATCCCAAATGCTTACATTACTACACGGTCAATATGTAAAAAAATTTGAAGAAGATTTCGCGAAATATATTGGTGTTAAACATGCAATTGGAGTAAATACTGGTACTGCTGCTCTTCATATAGCCATTGCTACCTTAAATATTGGCCCTGGAGATGAGGTTATTGTACCTCCGTTTACTTTTATAGCTACAGCTAGTTCTATCTTGCATAATAATGCAATACCAATATTTGCTGACATTGATGATAAATCTTATACATTAGATCCTGATTCTGTGAAGAAAAAAATAACTGATAAAACGAAAGCAATTATTCCTGTTCATTTAGCAGGAATTTGTGCTGATATGGGTGGATTAATAGATATCGCAAATGACAATGGAATTTATATTATTGAAGATGCTTGTCAATCTATTGGTGCGAAATATAACGGAAAAAAAGTTGGTTCCATTGGAGATATCGGTTGTTTCAGTTTTTATCCCTCAAAAAACATAACTACTGGTGAAGGTGGTATGATTACTACCAATAGCGATGAGTTAGCTGAACAGTGTAGATTAATAAGACATCATGGTGAGCCCTCATGGTATGTTTACAATCGTTTAGGATATAATTATCGAATGACTGAAATTCAAGGAGCTATTGGGAAAGTCCAGTTAAAGAAAATTGATAAGTACATAGAAATTCGAAATAAAAATGCAGAATATTTAACGGAAGCAGTAAAAAAGCTTCAAGGAATTGATCCTCCAAACGTGCCTTCTTATTGTGAACCCGCTTTTAATTATTGGATTGGACGTATTCATCCTGAGATCTTAGGTCTCAATAAAACTCAATTCATAGAAGAATTTCCTAAAAGTAAAGTTCTTTACCCTAAACCATTATATAAAACCAAAATATTTCAAGAAAAAATCGCTTACCCTAAAGGTTGTCCTTGGACTTGCCCTTTTTATGGAAAAACTATTGATTATACACAAAACGATCTTCCCGTTGTAGAAAAAGTTACAAGTGAGATCTTCGCATTAGATATTCATCCAAAATTGACAAAAAATGATTTAGAAGAAGATCTTGCTATTATGCAAAAATTAACTAAGAAATAAATTATTAAAAAAATTAATCTTTTTGATGAAGAAAATTACAATAAGGGTATATGGGCTTGTGCAAGGAGTTTTTTATCGTTATACTACCCGAAAAGTTGCAAGAAACTTAGGATTAACTGGAATTGTTAAAAATATGCCAGATGGTAGTGTATATATAGAAGCAGAAGGACCTGAGGGCAAACTAAAAGAGTTATTAGATTTCTCAAGAAAAGGTCCAAAATATGCTCAAGTAGAAAGGGTTGAATTTGAATTTATGGAATTTCAAGACAGATTTAAAGGTTTTGAATACGATTTTTAAAATTATCCTGTCATATATTACCTGGATATTATTATGGAACATAAATAATTTTTGGATTTAATTATTTATGTCGATATTATTGAAGAGAAACAAGTTTCTTGAACTTTTTAAATTAATAAATCATAATAATTTCAGATTTCAAAGTCCTTTAATTTTAAGGATTTATGGGCTATTAAATGAATTGAATTTAAGGAATGAAAATAGGTATATTTTGTGTAATTTCATTGATCAATATAGTGATTTATTTAAATTACAGAAAGATATTTATCTATCTAATCAGGACTGCTCTCTTGATCAACTATTTCTTTATGCCTTTAATAAAGCAAGATCACATAATGTATTAAATGCTCTTTATAACGAATATAAACATTCAATTATTGCCATATATAACAAAGTAGATACTAGAGCCTATTCTCCTTAATTGAGCAATAAAAGATTCTTTATGATTACGTCATATAACAGAAAATGAAATTAAAAAGAGAAGAAAATAGTTAATAAGGATAAATATTATTATGAAAGTATCAAATTTAATAGTAAATTTTTAATCTATATGATACGCTATGAATGATTCAAATTATATTATTAAAATATGCTTGCTTGGTGAAGCTAATGTTGGAAAAACTTCTCTTGTTTATAGATTTATTGAGAATAGATTTAGAGAAAATTACAAAAGTACTCTTGGTGTGAACCTATTAAAAAAAGATATGACTCTCGAGAAATATGGTACGGTTTCAGCCCAAATCTGGGATTTAGGGGGGCAGGAATCGTTTAAGACTCTTAGAAAACTTTATCTAGAAGGTGCTAATGGAGCCCTTTTAGTTTATGATTGTACAAAGAAAAAGACTTTTGAAAAAATTGAGAATTGGATGCAAGATTTCAAAGAGGCTAGGGGAAATGAACCATTAATTTTAATAGGAAATAAAATTGATTTAGATGATAAAATTAAGATTTCTGAAGATGAGGGTTCGAGATATGCAGCTAAAAATGACATGAAATTCATTTCTACATCAGCTAAAACAGGTTCAAATGTAGAAGATGCCTTTATTGAATTAATAGAAAGAATATTAGATAAAAATTTGAATCAATAAATTATCAATCATTTTCATTTTAATAATATTTTATATATAAATTTGTTCTAGTGCAAATAAATTCATTTATAAATGCTTTATAAATGATCATTTATTTAAGTATTGTATATTAAGATATTAAAAAAATATTAATTTTTAAAAAATTATCATTTTAATTTAATTTAAATCACTTTTATCAACTTATGATGGAAAATGGCAGAAGATGATTTTGAATTTGATGATGAGGAAGAAATAGAAGAAGAGGAAGAAGAACTTGAATATGAGGAAGGCTTAGACTATAAAATAGAGAACGTTGTAGCCACAGTAACAGTTGAGATTACAGAAAAAATAGATCTTAACCAAATCGCTCGTAAACATGCTGAAGTTGAGTATAATCCAGAAAGATTTCCCGGGTTAGTTATGAGGATTGAAAAACCTCGAGCAACTATTTTAATATTCTCTACAGGAAAAATGGTTGTAACAGGTTTACGTAAAGCTGCAGAAGCTGAGAGAGTGGTGGATAAAGTAGTAAAAAATATACGAAAAGCAGGCATTAAGTTATCTAATCCAGAAATAACTATTCAAAACATTGTAGCGAGCGGAGATCTTCATACCAATATTGATTTAAATATGGCAGCAATTGTTATGGAATATGCAATGTATGAACCTGAAGTCTTTCCTGGATTGATTTATCGAATGCAGGATCCTAAAACTGTTTTCTTGATTTTTTCAACTGGAAGAATCGTTTGTACCGGAGCAAAACAGAAAGAAATAGTTAGAGATGCAGTAAAAAAATTAAATCAACAAGTTCGAGAACTAGGTGTCGCTAAGAAAGAACTAAGCGATAGTGATTATCAAGATATAACTTTTATTTAATTTGTATTCCAATATTTTTTCTATTTATTTTAAATGAAATCAGAATCAGATAAATAGGAGAAAATTTTTCCTAAAAGGATAAACTTAACATATTGAAGATAATTAGCCCTTAAATTTGATTTTAAACTTTAAAAATCTTGATGGAAAAGCTATTTTAGATTAATCTTTTTGAAAGACTATCATAAATTCGCAATAGTTATCTCCTTTTTGTAAACAACAAGTTATTTCCTGAGCAAAGCAGTGAATGTTACTCATTCTCTCGACTATACCGGCTAAAAGGCCTGCTTCGAAAGAGCAAAAACTTCCCTTAGAACTAATTCCTTTATTAATCAAGTCTTTGATTGAAGAATGCTCTCTTAATCTTAATTGAACTATTTCATCTGTACTATCAGTAATTTCAACATTCCCTATATTATACTCCTTGATAATTTTTTGTAATTCTTCTGGTATATTTTTTACATCATCAATTTGGGTAACTTTCAAAGTTGTCCCTAACTCATGGCCTAAATAATAAAATATTGCTTCTAATTGATGTCCTAATGCTAATAAAGCTCCTACTTTCATATCCCCAATATCTTTTCCTTCTTTCAAATGTTTTTTCATTTGTGCTAAAATTTTTGTTAGTAATTGCCTATCCATTTTAAATATCCTCTTTTTTTCCTTTTTTTTAATTTTTCTAATTTAATTTTAAATTATAATATTATATTTTAACTGAAGAAATAAATCCATACAATATTGCATCGATTATATCTTCTTCTTGTATGTTTAAACTCAGTTTTTTGTCAGCCACTATTATAGTGGGTAATGATGTGATTTGATATTTCTTTGTTAATTGATAACTCTTTTCAACATCTATTTTTTCTATTAACAATTTTTTTCCAAACATAGAAATATTTATCCTTTTCAACATTTCTTCAATAGGTTTACATGGTGCGCAATGGTTTGATGAAAAGAATAGTATTTTTGGATAATCTTCAATGAAATCTTCGGACATATAAACCCTTATGGATCAAAATATGTAGATTTGAATATTTTTTATTGATCTTTAAATTTATAATATAATTCTTTGATGATCGCTTGAAAAGCTTCAAATACTCCTGAGCCTGTTTTAGCACTAGTTCTATAATATCCTAGAAAACTCCTTTTATTCACTATTTTTTCAACTTTGCTCTTATCTAACTCACTTACTTTCACGAGGTCTATTTTATTCCCAAACAAAACAATTGGAATATCTCCACAATATTTTTTGATATCTTCATGCCAATCATTAATATGATTAAAGCTTATCTCCTCTTCTTTCGGGGCATGAGAAAATACTATGATAGCTGCTTTACTTCCCTTATAAAACGTAGGTCTCATAAAAGAAAATTCCTGTTGTCCAGCTATATCCCAGAAAAATAATTTACAATTATCCCCTTCGAATTTTTCATCATACTTTGAAAATTGAGCTCCTAACGTTTTGATATATTGTTTTTGAAATGATCCCTGGGTATATTTCTTTATTAAAGATGTTTTCCCTACCCCTCCATCTCCAATCACCGTGATTTTGAAAATGAAATCTCTTTTTTCATCACTATCCTTCATTATTTCACTTCACTGATCTTTGCGATTAGTTTTATTTATATTTGCTTTTATGATTCAAAATATAAATTATTATTATTCTTTTTTATTTATATTGATTTTCATAATGCTTTAAATCTTTATAGTTTATTAAAAATAGAATAATTCAAATAGAAAATTAAAAGGAATGAAGTAATTCTAATGGAAATTTTAGAAAGAATAAAAAAAATATTAGAAGTGTTTTCTGTTAAAAATATTTCTATAGCATTTGCTGAATCTTGCACCGGAGGTTACATTTGTCATATGTTTACAAACATACCCGGGTCTTCAAAAGTTTTTGAAAGAGGGGTTATTTGTTATAGCAATCAAGCAAAAATAGATATATTAAATGTGGATAAAAATACTATTGAGCAATACGGAGCAGTTTCAGAAACAGTAGCAAAACAATTAGCATTTAATATAAGAGTTCTTTCTAATGTTGATATTGGAATCGGTATAACTGGTATCGCTGGACCTACAGGAGGTACTCCAGAAAAACCTGTTGGATTAGTATTTATTGGATTCTCCACGGAGCAAAATACAAAAGTAGATAAACATCAGTTTAATGTGGACCGTTTGACTTTTAAAAGATATGTATTAGAAAAAATTATTAGCTTTCTTGAAGAAGTCAATATTTAAAATATCAATTTAAAACATCAATCTGGATTAATTTTCCTTCAATTTACCATTTTCCATTATTTTCTTTTTAGAACCATCAATATATTCGATAATTATATCTACTTCTGGATTTGTAACAAAATCCCAATGCATTTGAGATATTGATGTACCTCCGAAATGATTATTAGATCCAAAGGCAACATGTACACTTCCATTAATTTTTTCATCTGTAAGAATATAACCGATTGCTTTAGTGATTACCGGATTACAACCTATACCAAGTTCAGCAACATTATAAGTCCTTAATTCTGGTACTCCTTTTAACTTATCAATTTTTTCGCTATTTTTAAAAGCATCAGTCAAGATATCCAAATTGACTTCAGCTGAGACCTTATCAATTAATAATTTACCTTCTTTAAAGATAAGTTCTACATTCTTCAATATTTTGTGGCTATAACGTTCCTTTGTTAACGGACAAAAAATTTTTCCTTCTCCTTGTTTTTCATGTGGAGGGAAAAATACTTCTCCAGCAGGTAAATTTCCCCCTAATTCTCCCAATTTAATCTGTTCTTCAGAAATGATTCCATCATCAAGAATTTTATTTCTCTGTTCTACTAAAACCCAAAAATCTGTACCATAATCATCTGTTATGTAAATTTTCTTTGCATTTTCAAATTGATTTCCTAATTTCCTTGTAATCGCATTTAATTTCTCAGAAGGAATGCTTATTCCGTCCACAATAAATTTTTCGTATAATTCGTAATCGATATTAAAGAAATCTGCTGCTTTTTTAGAAGGCCAGGCAGCGTAGCACCACTTCTTTCCTGGGGCATATTCCTTTTTCATTCCATATAAAATCTCTCTTCGATATGCATCTGATTTTTGATAAGCCTCTAATTTTTCTTTTGGAGCTCTATTACGAATAGAAGGATCTTCAAGTTCTTCAACAACTATGTAGGTATCAATATTTTCAATCATTTTTAGATAATGTAATTGAGGTTTTTCTATCGTTTCAGCTGTTATTTTATCATCTTGAAACATAGTTTCTTCATAGTAATCACTTCTAGAAAAAAGATGTGGTATCCCTCCTTTTCTGAGTACACTTAAACATATCTCTTCTAATAATTCATGACAATAAAGACCACCTTTTACAAGAACAAATTCTCCTTTTTTAAGATTGACACTTTTGGCAATGTTTTCAGCGCATAATTTAATTTTTTCTTTAGTAATCATAGCAATAAAAAATATTGAATAAGTAATATTTCTTATTAAATTATATATAATCTAGAAAAGAAATCAAAGATTTTATTATAAGAAAAGTTTTAATCATTTATAGGAAAATTTTTTCAAAAATTCAAATTAATATTATTATTTCTTGATAATGGTTATTCGAGAAGCAGGCTTATTATTTAGAGGATTTACTTTAGTAAAGAAGAGTTATCATAAGACAACTTTAGGAAAAATTGATTCAGATCTAAGAAGTGGATTATTGACAGCACTTATAAATTTTGCTGAAACAGCTTTTTCTGATAACTTTATTGAGTATTTTGAAGGAAAAAAGTACACAATTGTCTTTCTAAAAGATGAAATTCTAGCTGAGGATAGCGTTGAACCTGAACTCTTAATAACATATGCTATTTTGGATAAGGAGAAGAAAATTGATAAATATATAAGTAAAATTCTACAACCTTTATTAAAAAAGGTTGCTTCTGAGTTTAAATACTCAAATACTGGAAAGAATCTATCGGAAATTACTCAATTTAAAGTATTTAAGAAAAATCTTGACTCTATTTTTGGTTCAGATACTAAAAAAATTGATCAAAAGTTAGAAGGATTATTTTATTAAATGAGATACTGCCTATCAATATCTACTTTAATTTTAAACTCTTTAAATACCAAAATATTAAAGGGAGCGCAATTGTTGCATCTGATATAATAGTAGAAAATTTAGCATTTTTTCCTATTTTCCCCCAAGAAATAGCTTCATTCAGTGTAGCTCCACTTAGACCACCTGGTTCAGGACGATCCATCGTTATTTGTATAGCATAAGACGCTGAAGTTGGACAGAATTGCAATGATTGAAAAATAAAATTTTTTGGGACCCCACCTCCTACAATACATACTCCGGCTTTTTTAGCATCCCATGCTAAATTAACCATACTAAGCATATCTTTAAAATGATTGAGATTAATTTTTTGATGATGGAATCCAATCTGCATTGCTAATCCCGAATCTGTAAAGGCAGGACAAAAAATGGGCACATTTTTATCTGAGCAAACCTTTAAAATCGAATTCGAGTTGCTTGGTAATTTTTCGCCAAGAAATTTTAGAAATTCGCTTACAGACATATTATAATCAGATATTTTTAGCGTAGAAACAAAATTTTCTATTCCTTCATAAACATTATTAGGTAAGAATACATCGTATATCCTATTTAGATCTTCACTATGTAAGCTAGCATCATTAAGTTCATTTAAATTAATATCTCCCTGCATATGACTATATCCTAAAGTCTCTGCAATATCGTGAGTCAAATTAGCTCCTGTGGTAACCAAGACGTCTATAAAACCTTCATCAATAAAATCATGTATAACTCTTTGCATACCTGCAGGAACTAAAGCACCTGCCAAACCAAAGAATTTAACACATTCCTTATCAATAATCATTTCTTTATAGATTTCGCAAGCCATAGCTAAACGTTTAGCATTAAATCCTGTATCAGATAAAGATTTAATTAAATCTATTATATTTTGTTTTTCGGTTATCTTAAATTGATTAACTTCTTTCAAAATATCTTTTAAATTATCTTCTGGCAATAAAATCACTCATAAATTATCTGAAATAAAAGAAATAAATTCAATTATTAATTTTGCTGCTAAATTTGAAGTTAAATTACTTGGAATATCTAAGTTTGGAGCAACTTCGACTAAATCTAAACCAACTATTTTGAAATTTTTAGCGATTCCTTTTAAAATTTTCCACATTTCTCTGTATGAAAATCCACCAGGAATAGCAAATCCTGTTCCTGGAGCAATAGAAGGATCAAATACATCAATATCAATAGAAACATACAGATATTTGATTTTTGAATTTTTAAAAAAATCTATGATATTCTCAATATATTTATTTAAACCATATTCACTCAATAAATATGCATCAAAATGAACAATATCTTCTTTATTTGCAATATCTAGCTCGGGGATATCTATATCTCTTGTACCAACTAATAGAAGATTATAGTTGTTAATATAGTCTAAATCAAAGGTACGATGTGAAATTGTTGCATGAGAATATACCCCTTTATCCCATTCTTCATACAGATCTAAATGTGCATCAAATATTAAAACACCAAATTCATCTTTTTTTTCCCAAATTTCCCCAACTGTTTTAATCACTGGATATGAGCAGAAATGATCTCCTCCTATCATAACGGGAATTATTTCTTTTTTTTGATTAAAACAGTTTAATAAAAACTTGTTAATTTCCTTTAAATTTTTATCAACCTTATTAGATTCAATATCAACATCTCCAACATCTACTAATTTTAATTTAGGTATCTCAAATCCCATTTCAGTTGTTAAAGCCAAGTTCGAAGAAACATCCCTTATTTTTTGAGGAGCAATTGCTGAATTTGGTGAATCAATAGAAGTTAAATAATCCCAAGGAATACCAAAAACAATGAACTCTGTATCCTTATCTATATTCTCTCCAAAATCAAAAAAAGTCATAATAATAAAATTTCCTACATAATATTGAAATATTACATTTGTTCTAATGTTTCGATCCCTAAAATGTTTAATCCAATTTTTATAATAATTTGGACACATCTTATTAGCAACAATCTTGCTTTTTCTAACTTTTTATCATTAGATATAACTTGGCATGAGGTGTAAAATGAATTAAATGCCTGACATAGAGAAAGAAGATATTGAGGAATTAAATGTATATTATATGTATTTTCAACTGATTCTACAATTTCAGGAAAGTAAACTAGTTGTTTAATTAGAAACCATTCCTTTTCATGATTTAATAATTCCCAGTTTATCTCTGTATCTATTTCTAACTCCGATTTCGAAATAATAGAAGCTATCCTTGCATAACAATATTGAATATATGGACCTGTCTCACCTTCAAAAGATATACTTTCATCTGGTTTAAATACAAAGCCTTTAGAAGGATTATACTTCAAAATGTAAAATTTAAGAGCGGATAAACTAATTATTTCAGCTCTTTTTGATTTTTCAGACGTACTTAAATCAGGATATCTCTTATCAACTTCATCAAAAGCAAGTTTTTTCACTTCTTCAATAACATCATCCGCATCAACGACTGTTCCTTCCCTGCTTTTCATCTTACCACTCGGTAAGCTAATCATTCCATATGACAAATGATAATTATCTTCTTTGAAACCTAACATATCTAAAATAGCAAATAACCATTTAAAATGCTGAATTTGTTCATCGCCAACCACGTAAATCGAGCGATCATAATTAAAATCTTCTTTTTTTTTATAAGCTAAATATATATCTTGGGTAATGTAGATTGAAGTACCATCACTTCTGACCAGAATTTTATCTTCGAGATTATAATTTTCTTTTAGTCTTGCGATTATAGCACCATTCTCTGTCTTCTCGAAAATACCCTTTTTCAAAGCATCATTAATTCTTTCTTTTCCTTTTAGATACAAATCAGACTCATAATAAATCTTATCAAATGAGATCCCCATCTTTTCATACGTTTTATTATGACCGTCTAAAGCCCATTTATTCATTTTTTTCCAGAGTTTACGAGTAGAATCATCGTTTTTTTCCCATAATCTAAGTAAATCATAAGCCTCATCAATTAATTTTTCATTTTTTTCTTCTTCTTCACTGAATTTTACATAAAAATCTCCTACAAAATGATCAGTTTTTTTATCTGGATCTTTATTATTACCCCATTTTTTATAGGCAAGCATACTTTTGCAGATATGTATTCCACGATCATTATTTAAATTAACCTGATATACTTTGTGTCCTTTATATTCTAATAAATTCGAAATAGATTTACCAAGAAGCATATTTCGGATATGTCCAAAATGAAGGGGTTTATTCGTATTAGGTGATGGATATTCTATAACAATTTTTAACTTGTCTTTTTCTTCTTTTTTAATAAAATCTCTAAGTCTCCCATAATCTTCCTTAAACTCAAATATACTTTGAAGAACGTATTTAGACTTAATTTTTAAATTTAAATAAGGACCTGTTGCTTCAATTTTTTCTAGAAATCCACTTTTCCTAACTTTATTTTCTAGATCCTTTGCTATTAAATCCGGAGATTTCTTTTTTATCTTGGCTAAGCTAAAACAAGGGAAAGCGTAAGTGAAATCGATCTCTGAAGGGGGAATTTCTAATAAAGCTTCGATCTCCTCTGCTTTAAGATCTAAAATAAATTCATCTAAGATTTCTGCGATAGCTTTTTTGTCAAAGACTTTCATTTTGAATTACTGATTATATTCAAAAATTTTAATTGCTTTAATGATTGTAACTTATATCTGTTTTGTTAAATATATCTAAATTAGCTCATAAAATTTATGTTATTCTAATTATCAACGAATTGGTTTTATCATGTCATTTGAACAAGATGCTAAAAAAAGTTTTCCGAAATGGCCGATATATGATAATAATGAAATTAACGCCTTAACAGATGTAATAAAATCAGGTAATTGGTGGTGTGGAGCTCCTGGCGTTCATGAAGGTGAAAATGTCTGGAAATTTCAGGAAGAATTTGCTAAATTTCAAGGATCTGAATATTGTATTGCTGTTTTTAATGGTACAGTCGCTATTGAAGCTGCTCTTATGGCTCTAGATGTTGGATTAGGTGATGAAGTAATTGTTTCTGATTATACTTTTGTAGCTTCGGCATCGGCCGTGATTGCTACAAATGCAGTTCCTATATTTTGCGATGTTAATCCCGAAACATTTGTTATGGATGTTGATCAAGTTGAAAAACTAATAACTAAAAGAACTAAAGTAATTATTCCAGTTCATCTTGGAGGCAATCCCGTTGAAATGGATAAATTAAAAGAGTTAACTGAGAATCTTGATATTAAGATAGTTGAAGATTGTGCTCATGCTCACGGTTCTTGTTATAAAGATAAAAAAGCTGGAAATTGGGGCGATGCTGGTACATTTAGCTTTCAAGCCTCTAAAGTTTTGACAAGTGGGGAAGGAGGAGCTATTATTTGTAATTCTAAAACTTTAGCTGATAAGATTTATTCCTACATTGATTGCGGTAGAGAGAAAAACAAACATTCTTACTTTCATAGTATTTATGGGACTAATTATCGTATGACAGAATATCAAGCAGCAATTCTTAGAGAACAAATGAAAAAATTTCCTACTCAACACGAAAGGAGAAACAGAAACGCAAAATATTTAAGTGAAAAATTAAATGAGATTGATGGAATTAAAGCAATGAAACCGACTCTAGGCACAACAAAATTAGGTTGGTACGTATTTCCCTTCATATTTGAACCTAAAAAGTTTGGGGGATTAACTAAACAGGATTTCTACAAAAAATTGAGAAGAAATGGTATTCCAACAGACGATTGTTATCCTCCTCTGCATGGATTGGACTGTTTTAAAAATATCAACTTGAAAAAAGGAATTGATTATTCAAATGCAAATTGGGGAAAGGAAAAAAGTAATAATAATTGTTTTCCAATCGTATCTGATATCTATGAAAGAAGTGTAGAATTTCCGCAAGAAATGCTTTTAGCTAATAAGGAGCAACTTGATTCGGTTATTGACTTTATAAGATCTTTAAAAAAATAAATCGTTTATATAGGATTTACATTTTCAATTTTTTTAGTTTTAGCACTTTTATACATTGTTTCAACTATGTTTAGAATTCTTAAGCCATATTTACCATCAGTTAATGGTTTTTTATTATTTACAACACAATCTACGAAATGAGCAATCTCTTGAGAATATCCAAAAGACCAAGATTCTGCAGGTACGGGAAATGTCCAACCTTTTGTAGTTCCTGCTTTTTCTACAGCATATTCATAACCCTTTTCACTATAAACACTTACCAAGTTTGAAAAAGTCGGTGCTACTTTTATATGACCATCTGTACCAAATAACTCGAAGCGCATGTCATACCCACCTGGAGCAGTCCAAGATTCTTCAATTACAATTTGAGCATCATTTTCGAAATACAAAATTCCAACAGCGTTATCTTCAACTTCACATATTCCAAAATCTTTTCGGTCAGGATTTATCATTTTTGTTTGGCAGAATACTTCTTTAACTTTACAATCAAGATACCAAACTAAGCAAGCAATATCATGTATTCCCAAATCTAAAAGAGCACCTCCTCCTGCTTCTTTTTGTTTATAAAACCAAGCAGAATGAGGTCCAGAATGCTGTTCTTTACCACGTCCCATATAAATTTTACCTAACGCACCTTCACTAACAATTTCTTTAACTTTACTAAAAGTTGGTGCATACATGTTATTTTCGCAATAAAATACTTTTCTGTTAGAAGATTTTTCGGCATCTAAGATTTCCCTTCCTTCAATAACATTTCTAGCTAATGGTTTCTCTATTAATACATGACTTCCTGCATTTAGAACGTTAATCGCTACTTCTTTATGCAAATAATTAGGAACACAAGCTGATATCATATCGCAATCTAGCTTTATTAAATCCTTATAGTCTTTTAGACACTTTCCAGGTATTTCATATTCTTTCATTAAATTTTTAGCTTCATTTTCATTTAGAGATGAAATTCCTACTATTTCTATATTTGAAAGCTGAGAATATGCATTACAATGATGCTCAGCAATAAATCCCGAACCAATAATTCCTACTTTTAGCATCTTCATGATATATTATCTTGTTTATTTTCTAAAAATTTAAAATTAACTTATGAATATCCAAAATAGACTACTCTTTGTTCCAAAATTCAGAAGGAGTTAAATAATCTTGAATTTTACTAAATGGACATGCCGCAATACAGTTACTGCAATCAGATGAATTCTCAATCCAAAACTCAAAACATTTTTCAACATTTACATAATATTTTTTCACTCCAGGGTTATTAGAAACTGAAATTGGATCATAAGTGGGTTCTTTATCTAATGTAATAGCATCATTCTCACAAACTTCTGCGCATTTAAGACAATTTTTACACGTGTTTTCTACTTTTTTAATGAAATCAAAGTTTGGCTCGTCAGAAATTAAAGGTAAATCTGTAAAAACTTTACATATTCGCACTCTTGGTCCATATTCTGGAGTAATTAATAAACCATGTCTACCTAAAGCTCCAAGTCCAGCATCAATTGCTAAAGGAATACTTATAGCAGTGTCATTCCCACATTGGATCGCTCGATATCCTAAATTTCTTATAAATTCTCCCAAACAAGATATTACAAATGCCATTTTTGAGTAAACTATTGCAGCCGCAGCTGCAGCGGGTTGAGCAGGAGCAGTTGAAATTGCATCTGGATCCATTTCAATTGCGATAACTATTGCCTTATTAAATCCTTCCGGTAATTCAATTGGTGTTTCTAATATAGACTCCGAGCTTAAGCCTTCTCTAACTCCTCTTTTAGAATCTGCCTCGCTCACTAAAGCGGGTCTTACAAATCCCTTCTTATAAATCCAATCTTTATTGATATCTGTGATCCCTATTATTGATCCTCCAAAAAATTTAGCAGCCTTCTTTATCTGTTGGGTAAAAAGTTTTTGATCATTGATTATAAATTTTGATTCCATCCAATTTGTTCCATAACCGATATCGGGATTTTCCTTTCTTTCCCAAGCAAATGCAATTGGAAACTTTTCATAAACTGTCCATCCAGCAGCAACTAATGCAAAATCAATGCGAGAATATCCTTCTTTTTTTGAACTAATATGCATATCTATATTTTCATCAAACATTTTACCATAAGTTGGTAAACTTTTATCCCACGTACGCCGATAAATCATATGATATTTCTCTTCGAAGCGTTTATAGACATTTTTATCAATATCATAAGGATTTTTCTTTTCAATTCTCATATTCAATCTAACTCACAAAACAATAATAGACTAAAATCAAATGTAAAATGTAAATTTAATTTTTATTTTTGGAAAGTGTAGAAAAATAGAAAAGTGATTAGATACTTTGAGTATAAAAATAATAATAAAAAATTTGATACAATAATGAATGAAAAGAATTTTATAACTCAAATCGGCATGGGGGTGGATCAACATGGACACAATGATGATTGCACTCAAGCAGCGATTAAAGCAGTTAAAAATGCTATTTCTAATAACTGTTTACAAGGTTTAACAGAAATTTGTGGTTTAAGAGAACCTACGCATCTCTCTCGCATGATTGTTCATGTTAAAATTGGTGCTCCGTTTCCTAATAATTTAAATGAAAAAAAAGTGTTAAAAGCTATCCCATTTGGTGTTAAAAATGTCGAAGTTGAGAAAGGAGGATTAATAGCAAAAGGAATTAAAATAGATGAATTAGGGGATACTTCAGATAATATAATTGTTTGTAATGCTGCTGTTACAGTTTCAATAAAAGTGTAAAGTTTTTTAAATTTCTAAAAAAGGTAATTATAAAAATGGTTCAAAGATGTGAATGGGCTAACTTTAATGCCCAGATGAAAGAATATCATGACAAGGAATGGGGCGTACCTGAACATGATGATATCGCTCTTTTTGAGTTTTTAATTTTAGAGGGTATGCAAGCTGGCTTAAGCTGGAATACAATCCTTAATAAACGAGAGAATTTTAGAGAAGCATTTGATAATTTTAATTATAATAAAATTGCTCATTATAATGAAAATAAAATCGAAATGTTGTTAGAAAATAAAGGTATTATAAGAAATAGGCTAAAACTGAATTCAGTAGTTTCTAATGCGAAAGCTTTCATAAAAATCATTCAGGAATTTGGATCTTTCAATAAATATCTTTGGGATTTTGTTAACAACAAACCGATACATAATGTATGGAATTCTTTAAGTGAATTACCTTCTAATACTGAACTCTCAGATAAAATAAGTAAAGACTTGAAAAAGAGGGGCTTCAAATTCGTTGGTTCGACAATTATCTATGCTTTTTTGCAGGCTGTAGGTGTAGTTAACGACCATGTAATTAATTGTTTTAGATATAACGAGATTAAAAGTAGTATTTAATTAAATTTCAGATTTTCTAAGCCGATTTCATTCTCTGCATATTCCTTTAAAGCTTTCCATTGAGCTTCTGATGTTCCAAAATATTTAAAAACTCCAATGCCAAGGCCAAAATCAAATGTTCTCATTTGTTTTAGCATCTCTTCGACATTGCATTCAACAGAGTTTGTAACTGCTAAAACAGGTCCTTGATACTCATGAATTCTCTTTTTTATATTTCTAACAAAATACCAATAAAAAAAGTCTCCAACTAAGCCCCAGAAGATTCCATCATCCCGGGTTCCTGCTAAATAGGGATATTCCATAGGGATTGATATGTCTAAAATAGAGGAGAGTTTCGTCCAATCCTGTCCGTGTCTTTTTAAGGTCACAAGTTTTTTGGGTCCTACTTGACTATACCAACCTGTAAGACAAATTTTGTCAATATCTTTTACAGTTTTTTGAACTCTTTCAGCATAAGCGGCAATTGTATCAGTTTTAAACTCAATCCACTCATCACTATCTAAAATTTTGGCTTTACTACTAAATTCAGCTCTAAATTTATTTACACATCTGGAACATGCACATAAATCGGTAAAAGAGCCATCATATCTTATATAATCTGCTGTAAAAGCTTTAATTGGATAGTATCTTACAACTTCTTTGATTAAGTTTACTAAATAATCGACATGAGCACTATTAGGGCACATAAAACTTTCTGTAGGGATAAATCCACTTCCTCTTTTATTCCTTTTTTTACCAATTTTCTCCTCTTTTTTAGATGTTAAGAAAGGGATTTTTATTCGGTACTCCTCTATAGAGACTCCAAAGGGTAAATCAATTCTCATCTCACCTGCATCATGAGTAGAAATATCTCCTTTATTATATCTTGCGCCAAATTTCTTACCGTTTTTACCATGAATGCTCACTCGTTCCGGGTGCAAATATCCCTGATAAGCATCATTCATGCTGGTAAACGAAACCATAATTTTAATATCTCTCTCTTTTCCAGCATCGCAAAATTCCCCTAAGATATCTCTTCCTGTCGGATTCCAACCAATATCTGTATTCCACAAACACGCTCCATCTGTGTCTTTTATTACAAGTCCAAATACATTAAAATGGCATTCTTCTAGCTTATCCATTACTTCATCTATGTTTAAACCTTTTTCTGCAAATTCATAATCTAATTTACGAAAACCTGCAGGTCCTCTTACTGGCATTAACCCCATAGCATAAATCTTATTTGCACCAAAATTTCTTTTAAATTCTTCGATTTTTTTTTTATCAATTCGGAAATATCTTGACCAATCTATTTGATTAACCATAAAATTTCAACTAAATATAACAATTAGATAAATTTAATTCCACATAATTGAATAATAATTTTATTTTTCAAATTCGATAATTTTTTAAAACTGTATTTTTAATAAATTTTTAAGATAAGTTGACATTTTAAAATATAAATAGATTTGAAGATTTATATACAAGAAGAAGATTATAAATTATAGAAACCAATAATAAATAGTTATAATAATAAAATTCCATATAGATTTAATTAAATCAAAATTTTTTAATTTCCCTCTGGAGGGTATAGCGAGAATAATGTATGACGCAACTTTTAAGATAGTGATCTTCGGAGATGCAGGATGTGGAAAGACCACTTTAACTCAGAGATTTTTAACCAATCTATTCGTTTCCGATTCTAAAATGACAATTGGAGTAGATTTTGAAGTTAAAAGCTTGATAGTTAATAAAAGAAAGGTCAAATTACAAATTTGGGATTTTGGCGGTGAAGAAAGATTTAGATTTCTTCTTCCTACTTATGTACGAGGTGCCAAAGGAGGGTTATTCATGTATGATATTACTAATTATTCATCGATAGCTCATATCGATGATTGGCTAACTGTTATTAGGAAAGAAATTAGAGATGAAGATCAATTCCCGATAATTGTAGTTGGGGGTAAAGCAGATCTTGCAGAGGATCGAGAAGTAGCTTCAGAGGAAGGAATAAAAATAGCTAAAAGTAGAGGTGTCGATGGTTTCATTGAATGTTCTAGTAAATCTGGAGCAAATGTTGAAAAAACTTTTGAAGCTTTAACAGGTTTAATGTTAAATAACTCAAATTTATACTAGAATTAATTCTCCTTGAGAATGTTTTACAATTAATTACTTACTTTTTCTTCTTTAGATTCCAAATCTTTACTTTCCAAATTAACTTTCTGATGTATTTTTGTGTCCATTCTCCTGCGTAATACCATTTTCTGAAAATCTATATCTTTTTTATAAGTCTTAGCATACTTCAAAATATTTTTAACTAATTCTAATTCAGTTTCTTCAGAATTAATCTCTTGACCATCAAAGGTAGGAATCTCAGCGTACTTTTTAATAATAGGATTTAATAATTCCTCTGGCAATACATCTGCTCTATCTTTTATCGCAGAATCTAAAGCTACTATCATTTCATTATATCTTTCATGTTTACTAAATTGACATAAAAAGCACTTATCGGCCCTATTTTTTAGAATATATAATATTATTAGTCCTATGACATATTTAATATAGCTTACTAATTTATTTGGGTTTTCAATCCCTATTTGCTTCTGAATGATTAAATCAGCAATGCAATATAAACTAGCGAAATAAATTGCTCTATTATAGTAAGCAGGATCGAGGCAAAAAATACGTGTAAACCAAAAGGGATTAAGTTTTTCTGGAGGATTATCATATAATATATAATAAACTATTCTACCATCTCTTTCTTTGTATAAAGTCGACTCCTTTTTTAACATATTTAAATACGTCGATATTGTTGACCTGGCAATGTCTTTGAAATACTTTTTATATTCTAACTCTACATCTCTAGTAGTGACTTTTCTCTTCCCTTCTAAGTAATACTTCAACATTATTCCTAATATTCTATTTTCATGAAGTTGGCCGGTTTTGATTTGTTGTTCTTCAGATTCATCTTCTCGAACATTGTAAATATCTGTAATCTCAGGAGCAAATTCTTGAATTACCTTTTCCAAAATATATATATTTAATTCAGTAATTTTAAAAACTCTCCAATTTTAGCAAATTCAACTAAAATTTCTATAAATTACTAAAAAAAATCTAACTTTTTAATTATTAATGTTCTAACCAACTAGAAAGTTCAAGTTATTCTACTTTTTTATAAGAAAAGTAGGGTTTTTTGATGATACTTATTTTAAATTCATAAATGTGAATAGAATACATAAAAAAAGATAAATTATGTCTTGAACTTTAATTAACTTACTCATTCATAAGCTTTTATTATCAATACGTAATCAAATCTTGACTATATAGACTTTATATTTTCAAAATTCGCAAAAGTATAAAAAAATAAAAAAAAATAGAAATTATTTATTATTTTAATGAGATTTAAAATCTCGCATCCTTACGTCTTTTTATTAATACTGTAGCAACACCAACTAATCCAACGCCAGCAATCAAGAGAATTAATGCCCAGAAACCAGTAGCTTCAAAAACCATATAAACAGTGAAGGTAGGATCATGCCATATACCATTACCATTCTCAAATTCAGGATAGCATACAGCATAACCTAAAACATTGAAGCTAATATTTAATTGAATGTCCGTGGCAAAAGTTTGAAATTCAATATTATCATCCTCATCAACAAAAGTATCGTGTCTTTCAATCTCAGACTCGTATAAAGCTAATGGGATAATAGCTGTGGAAGCGGGTGCAGTAACTCTATTATCTTCATCACCATACTCATAACTAGGACCAGCAATATCAATAAAACCTAATTGTCCACTAAATTTGTCTCCCAGATAATTGCCAATTCTTAATTCATGAGTTTGGTCGTTATAATCTTGAGATGGATCTAGAAAAGTAGTTGGATCATCTGGATCTTCTCCAATAGTCTGCACATTTAAGTGAAAGTGCAACATAGATGAAAGATATATAATTGCCATGTCTAAACCAGTAATTGGATTATTAGCAGAGTGATTATGTGAAGGCGTTATTGGATCATTCCATGGAGCAAATTCTTGATATAATTTGATAGCACCTTGAAGAACTGGTACTTCTCTTCCGTTTGCATCTGGAATTTGAACCTTTTTAGGTTCAAATGTAAATCCAAATTGTATATAACCTAAATTTTCTTGGTCTGCGCCTAAATAATTATCAAGGTCAACTCCAACTGGAACTGGTGTGATTTTTGTATCAACTAATCTAATTCCCCATTTAATTGTATCTCCTGAAACTTGTGGCTTAATAAAATTAAATTGATTAACGCTATTAAGTATAATTCTATGAGTGACTTCTGAGGTTTTAGGAATATGCACTTCTTCTCCATTTACTAATACTGGTGTTACACCATCTGATTGATTAACTCGTACGTATTCAGTTGTGATCTTATTATCGGGTACAATAGAGTCATCATATAAGAAGGCACCTGCTAAATGATGAGTGAAAAGATAAAACTCAATATCTAATCCCTGAAAGATTGATGCAATATTTACTGTTCCAGAGCCACCACCACTAATTAAGTTCATAATTTCGCCAACATCAATATGAATTTCAAAATTTTTCACCCATAATTGAATTAAATCGAATGTAAAAGTTGTCCATAATGTTCGCACTAGATCTGCATCATTAGTAGGAGTTAATAACCATTTTACATAATCATCTGAACGTGCAGAAGCTGTTGCATTCCAATCAGCAATCATTGTAGGATTTGAGATGATATTATCTGGTACAGCACCTCCTATATCATAATCACCACCAGTTTGATAAAGTTCTTTAGAAATTGAGTAGTTTGCAGAATCACCATCGTTAGTATTCCATGGTCGGATGTCTAGACTCTGCCAAGTAATAGGATTTAATGCAAATAATTCTTCCCCAGTAAAGATGTCATTAATATGAATTAAAAACCAGGTAATTAATTCAACACCTTCTCTTATCAACTCTTGAAATTCGCGCGAATTAATAAAATCTTGATTTTCGAACTCTCCTAGTCTTTCTAAATTTCTAAATTTATGAAAAAAGTCGATGATTCTCTTTACAGCATTAATAAAAGAATTGTCATTATCCCAAATGACTAGGGTTACTCCTGCCCCTATTGTTAAGTTGTAGTCATATCCACCTTGTCTAATTACTCTGACATATGGAAAACCTTGAATTGTTCCATTTGCT
>JBHLJZ010000002.1:134392-135296 GCA_048887165.1 Candidatus Hodarchaeota archaeon
TAGTAGTCATATGGAAGAAAATAATATTCAGGAGTGCCAGAAAAAGAAGAGTTACCAGTATAACTTTCTTCGGAAAATGCACTTAGGACATAAACACCGGGCAGTACTTCAGCTTGAGTCAAGTTAAATAAACCTTGTAGGAATAACATCAAAAATACTCTTGCTAAGAGATTTCCCCCGTAACCTAATCCACCTAAGGCACTTCCAAAACCCTCTTCAAACCCACCAATTAAATCCATTCCTCCAGGTATCGGTAAAGGCAATTGTATATTTGTTTCATTATTATAGCCTGCTACCATCATTGGAGTAGCCATAAAAGAGGCAAGGAATAATGTAACAATCATTAAGGATTTTGTATTTAATTTTTTCATAATGTTATTCAACTAAGTTTTTTAATTAAATTTTAAATACTTAAGCTAAATAATAAAATCAACGTTTTTAATAATTTATGTTCTAATCAAATAGAAATTCCAAAAAAAGAGCATAATGACTATATCTTGATAAATTCTTTTACTTAATCCAATAAATCAAGTTTTATAATTTATCAAGATTAATTTTAAGGTTAAAAATTTAAGATTTTCTTATTTAAAGACGGGGAGTTATTCGTCATTAAACATAATAATTCCAGAATTAAAAGTTAATGTTATTAAATTTAGAATTTCATTCGATACTAAAAAAGGTATAAAAGAATACAAAAATATACAATACAGCTGAAAGCAACAAACTCCATACCCTTATTAAACCTGAAAGATCTTCTGTTGCAAATACAACATTTGATCCTATAAACACGGCAGCAACGAGATAACCAATAAAATGGCTTTTAAAGCTACCATATTTCGATTTTCCTCTAACATAATTTACAAAGGAAATAAAAATGATAATTATAAACCCTGCCCAATAAAAA